>DAOUYK010000065.1 GCA_030666145.1 Mycolicibacterium sp.
GTTGGGTCATGCGGTAGCGCACCGTCTGTGCGTGCACAAACAGATCGGCTGCGACGGCATCGCGGTGGCCTTGATGCAGTAGCCACGACCGCAGAGTTTCGGTCAGCCGTTCCGCGGTGCTGGGCCGCAGCTGTTCCAACGGGGCCAGCACTCGGCGGCGCAGATCCGCGGCTGCGTCAGCGTCGGCGCCGAGGACCAACTCGACGAGGTGTTCGTCGCTATCGACAACTTGAGCACCAGGGGCAATGACCAAGTCCTTGCACTGGACAGCCCGCCGATAGGAGGTCTGGGCCTGTGTCCACGTCCGCGCCGGCCCGACCCATGCTCGCCCGCCCTTCAGGGTGCGCAGCAGCCGGCTCCGTAGCGGCCCTTCCATGTCGGGTACCAACAGCAGGGCCAGCGATTCGGCGGAGTCCACACCGGGCAGCTCCTCGCTCAGTTGCAAGGTCGACGGATCGAAGGCCGACGCCAGCCGACGGAGCTGTACTGAGGGGAGGAGCACCGCGGTGAGAGATTTCGGTGGCTCCCAGTCGGCCCTCTTCGCGCTCGTTTGCAGAGTCTCGATCGGCTCGCCGGCAACCAGGTTCTGACCGAGCCGCTCAAGATAACGCTCCCTGACCCTGCCGGTGGTGGCCAGCTCGTCGGCGTGTCCGGCCACACTCGATCCCGACAGTTCGTCTATGAATGCGAACACCAACTCGGCGAATCGGGCGATCCCCGCTGCGGGAAGGCCGTTGTCGACTGCGGTGGAGGACAGCTCGCGCCAGGCCACGCGGGCACCGACTCGGTAGGCCGCCAGTAGGGCGTCAATGGAGCGACCGGTACGGGCCTCGCCGCGGCCCAGTTCGTAGGCACCCTCCAGGGCGGGCGACAATTGCGTTCCAGCATCAGTGCCTTCGCGGCGAGTCGCCAGTCGCAGGAAGGCACCGAGCGCCATCTGCACGGCGTTCTCGATGTTTTGCCCCATCCGCTCGCTGAACCCGTCGGCATAACTCGGAACCTCCACAGTGACGGCCGCAACAGTGCGCTCCGCCATCCGCGGTAGCACCGCCTGCAACGCCTCGGCCACGTTATCTGCCAGCTCTAATCCGGTGAATCGACGCTCTGGATCCAACATTATTATCCCTATCGAACAAATAGTAGCCAACAGTCCACGCATTATTGCCAAGAACATATCGTGCTCGATAACCGACCATTGGGTTATGACAACAACGGCACCCCGACCCACAGCCGTCGGCGCGTTGCGTGAACGAGTCATCAAGCTCGCCGAACTGGCTACTACACCACTGGTCCCGGCCGACTACCTGGACATCATCGACCCGCTGCATTCGGGCGCCGAACTCCGCGGCCGGATCGTCGCGATCCACCCCGAAACCCGCGACGCGGCCACCCTGGTCATCAAGCCCGGGCGCGCCTGGCGCACCCACACCCCCGGTCAATACGTACGCATCGGCGTCGACGTCAACGGCATCCGGCAATGGCGGGCATACTCGCTGACCTCAGACACCCAACGGCGCGACGGCTACATCACGATCACCGTGAAAGCCATCCCAGACGGCACCGTCAGCAATCACCTCGTCCACCACGCGACGGTCGGGACCATCGTGCAACTCGACCAGGCCGCCGGCGAATTCACCCTCGGCGCGCGGACGCCGCGAAAGATTCTGTTCGTCACCGCGGGCAGCGGAATCACTCCGGTGATGGGCATGCTGCGCAACATCGTTGACGAGAACGTCGACGTCGTACTCGTCCACTCCGCGCCCACCGCCGAGGACGTGATTTTCGCCGCAGAACTACGCCAGCTCCACGCAGAGGACCGCATCCGACTGGTGGAAAAGCACACGGACACCGACGGCATCCTCGACGTCAGGCACCTCGGTGATATCCTCGATGACCTCACCGAGTGCCAGACGTGGGCCTGCGGGCCTGCGGGACTACTCAGCGCCCTTGAGCAACGCTTCATCGACGACGGCATCGCTGACCGACTGCACACCGAACGCTTCCGACCCACCGTCATCGCCACCGGCGACGGCGGTCCGGTGACCTTCACCAAGACCGGAACCGCCGCCGAGAACGACGGCGCCCAGCCACTACTAGACACCGGAGAAGCCGCGGGCGTCCTGATGCCCTCGGGTTGCCGGATGGGGATCTGCTTCGGCTGCGTCGCGCCGCTCCGCCAGGGTGCCGTCCGCGATCTGCGTACCGGCGAGGTCACCACCGCCACCGACGGCGACAACATTCAAATCCAGACATGCGTCTCTGCAGCAGCAGGCGCCTGCGACATCGACCTCTAAAGGAGTCACCGACATGACTACCCTGCAAGCCACTCAACCAGACCCGACCGTCCACCTGACCGCCCAGGACATCGAAAACCTCGGTGCCGAACTGGACGCAATCCGCGCCGAGGTCATCGCCGACCGCGGTGAGCGCGACGCCGCCTACATCCGCAAGGTCATCGACGGCCAGCGCAAACTCGAACTCAGCAGCCGCGCTGTCCTGCTGTTCTCACTGTTCCCGCCCGCCTGGATCGTTGGCACCGTCGGACTGTCGATCTCCAAGATCGTCGAGAATATGGAGATCGGCCACAACGTTATGCACGGCCAGTGGGACTGGATGCGCGACAACAAAATTCATTCGACCACCTGGGAGTGGGATAACGCCTCACCGTCGGATATGTGGAAGCACTCTCACAACGAGGTGCACCACACCTACACCAACGTGCTCGGCAAGGACCATGACCTGGGCTACGGCATTATGCGGGTCGCCGAAGACCAACCCTGGAAGCCTTTCTATCTCGCGCAGCCGCTGTGGAACTTCATCAACGCCTGCCTATTCCAATACGGCATCGCCGCATATGACCTCGAGATCGGTAAGTATCTCAAGGGTCGCGCGGACAAAGAGCTGTTCCGCCGCAACGGCAAGCGGGTGCTCGCCAAGATCCGCCGCCACGGGGCGCGCGACTACCTGCTGCACCCACTGCTGTCCGGTCCGTCGGCAGTGAGCACGCTGACCGCAAACCTGACGGCCAACCTGGTGCGCAATCTGTGGACGCACTCGGTCATCATGTGCGGGCACTTCCCGGAGGGAGTGCAGACTTTCGAGAAGCAGTCGATCGAGGGCGAGACTCGCGGTCAGTGGTATTTGCGCCAGATGTTGGGCTCGGCCAACATCTCGGGAAGTCCGTTGCTGCACTTCATGAGTGGCAACCTGTCGTTCCAGATCGAGCACCACCTGTTCCCTGATCTGCCCAGCAACCGCTACGCCGAGATCGCACCGCAGGTACAGGAGCTGTTCGAGCGCTATGGCCTGACCTACGTCAGCGGTTCGCTTCCTAAACAGGTAACATCGGCCTGGAAGCAGGTGTTCACCCTTTCGCTGCCGAACGACTTCGCGAACAAGGCCAAAGCGACGGTGTCTGTCACCTCCATCACCCGCGCGGTGTTCGGAAACTCGACGCCCTCCGCCCAGGCGGCATAGGCCAGTCCGCCCTAGTCGAGAGTCTCACCCGCATATCGGCCCAACCTGACATATCGGGCCGACTTGACCGCGATGCGCCCCAACCGCACCCGCCGCGGTCGGATCATGCGATGTCAGGCAGGCTGGTCCCCACGATGTTTTCCCACCACCCCACCCGGGACGTCTCCCACCGCCCCGCCCGATGAGCGCTTCCCTACTCGACGATCCCGACGACCTGTCCGCGCTACGCGCCAAGAGCGCCGACCCCGACGAGCTGTTCACCTCATTCGCGGCGTGGGCCGAGGCGAACGGCACCGAGCTCTACCCGGCGCAGGAGGAAGCGCTGATCGAGCTGGTCAGCGGTTCGAACGTGGTGCTGGCGACCCCAACCGGCTCCGGCAAGTCCCTGGTGGCCACCGGCGCGCTGTACGCAGCCCTGGCTGCGATACGACGTAGCTATTACAGCGCTCCGATCAAAGCCTTGGTCAGTGAGAAGTTCTTTGCCCTCTGCGAGATATTCGGGGCAGCCAACGTCGGCATGCTCACCGGCGATGCTGCGGTCAACGCGGGCGCGCCGATCATTGCCTGCACCGCGGAGGTTCTGGCCAACATCGCGTTGCGCGAGGGTGCGCAGGCCGATATCGGCGTCGTGGTCATGGACGAGTTCCATTTCTACGGTGATCCCGACCGCGGCTGGGCATGGCAGGTACCGCTACTCGAGCTGCCGGGTGCCCAGTTCCTTCTCATGTCCGCAACACTCGGCGATGTCAAGTTCCTACGCGAGGACCTGACCCGGCGCACCGGCCGACCAACTGCGCTGGTTGCCAACGCAGAACGCCCGGTGCCGCTGTTCTACAGCTATGCGACCACACCGATGCACGAGACCATCGGTGACCTCCTCGACACCCAGCAGGCACCGATTTATGTCGTGCACTTCACCCAGGCCTCAGCCCTGGAGCGGGCGCAGGCCCTGATGAGCATCAACGTGTGCTCCAAGCCTGAGAAGGCCGCGATCGCGGAGGCAATTGGCGCCTTCCGCTTTTCAACGGCGTTCGGGTCGACGCTGTCTCGACTGGTTAGGCACGGGATCGGTGTGCACCACGCCGGGATGCTGCCTAAGTACCGGCGGCTGGTCGAGCAGCTGGCCCAGGCCGGGTTACTCAAGGTGATCTGCGGAACCGACACCCTCGGCGTCGGCATCAACGTTCCGATCCGGACCGTTGTCTTCGCGGCACTTTCGAAATATGACGGTATCCGCACCCGGCTTCTCAATGCGCGCGAGTTCCACCAGATCGCGGGACGCGCGGGGCGCGCCGGCTATGACACAGTCGGCGCCGTCGTCGTCCAGGCGCCCGATCATGAAGTGGAGAACCTCAAGCAGTTCGCCAAAGTGGCCAATGACCCAAAGAAGCGTCGAAAGCTGCTGCGCCGCAAAGTACCTGAAGGAATGGTGCCGTGGGGTGAGTCCACCATGAGCCGGTTGGTCAACGCCGCGCCGGAGCCGCTGACCAGTAACATGCGCGTGTCAACGGCGATGATCCTCGATGTCGTCGATCGTCCTGGCGATCCGTTCGTCGCGATGCGCCGTCTACTCACCGAGAACCACGAGCCGCGCAAACGACAACTTCAGCTTGTCCGTGAGGCGGTCGGGATCGCCCGGTCCCTGCTTCAGGCCGGCGTCGTGGAGCGCCTCGACGAACCCTTGGATGGACCCGGCGGCGGACGCCGCTACCAACTGACCGTGGACCTTCCCGACGACTTCGCCCTCAATCAGCCGCTGTCGACCTTCGCCCTCGCAGCCGTCGATGTTCTCGACACGAATTCGGAAAGCTTTGCGCTCGAAGTTGTCTCGATCGTCGAAGCGACCCTTGAGGATCCCCGTCAGATCTTGGCGGCGCAGTTGAACAAGGCTAGGGGCGAGGCCGTCGCTGTGATGAAGGCCGAGGGCATCGAGTACGACGAGCGTATCGAGCTGCTCGACGACATCACCTACCCCAAGCCGCTCCAAGAGCTTCTCGACCACACCTACGATGTTTATTTGCAGAGCAACCCATGGGCGGCTGACGCGCACCTTTCGCCGAAGTCCGTCGTGCGCGAGATGTGGGAGCGGGCCTTCACGTTCCGAGAGTTCGTCCGCGTTTACGGGTTGACCCGTTCCGAGGGGGCGGTGCTGCGCTACCTCTCCGACGCCTTCAAGGCACTGCGGTCTTCAGTGCCCGCCACTGCCCGCACGGAGGAGCTCACCGATATCGTCGAGTGGCTCGGCGAGCTGGTGCGCCAGGTCGATTCGAGCCTGCTCGACGAGTGGGAGCAGCTCACCAGCCCAGACCAGCCGGTGGATGCTCAGGTGATGGCGCCGGCCCGCCCGCGCCCGCTGACCGGGAACGAGCGAGCGTTCACCGCGATGGTGCGCAACGCGTTGTTCCGGCGGGTGGAGCTGTTCGCGCGGCGTCGCTGGTATGACCTCGGCCAGTTGGATACCGATGCCGGATGGACCGCCGATCGCTGGGAGGAGGTGGTGCGCAGCTACTTCGACGAGCACGACGATGTTGGTACTGGTGCCGACGCCCGTGGCCTGGCGCTGCTCATTATCGACCGGCAGAGTGCTGTGTGGCGGGTGCGGCAGATACTGGACGACCCTGCGGGCGATCATGATTGGGGCTTCGAGGTAGAGGTGGACCTAGAGGCCTCCGACGAAGAGGGTGCGGCAGTGATCCGCCTGGTTGACGCAGGATGTCTAGTCTCCGGCAGCGACCAGGGAACGTAGTTGCACAGAGGGGTTGTCCCGCTGGACATTTTCCAGGCGCCACTTCGTCGAGAACACCGCCAGGACGACGCCATCGGTTCGGGTAAACACCTCGACTGACACCTGTTTCTGGAGGAACTCGGCATCGCCGGGATCAGCGGCGCGGGCCACTGTGTAGGGCAGCCGCTCGAGCTGGATCGGCGCACTGAATTCGGCAGCCATCCGGTGACTGGCCACCTCGAACTGCATAGGCCCGACGGCGGCGAAAACCGGCGCCTGGTCACCCCGGCGGTCCGAACGCACTACCTGAATGACGCCTTCCTGCTCAAGCTGCTCGATCCCGCGCCGGAATTGCTTGTGCTTGCTCGGGTCGGTGCACCGTGCTACAGCAAAATGCTCAGGGGAGAAGCTCGGTATCGGCGGGTAGACCACGGCCGCCTCGCGGTACAGCGTGTCCCCTGGGCGCAACGTGGCGGCGTTGGCAAGCCCTATGACGTCGCCGGGCCACGCAGTATCCAAGGTGGATCGCCGCTGGCCGAAGACCGATTGCGCGTACTTAGTGACAAACGCCTTGCCGGTAGCCGCATGGGTCAGCACTTCGCCGCGCTCGAAAGTTCCCGAGCACACTCGGGCGAAGGCGATGCGGTCGCGATGGGCGGAGTCCATGCCAGCCTGGACTTTGAAGACGAACGCACTGAAGGGCGCTACGACTTCCCGCGTCTCGCCATCGATGTCGACCTGCCCGTTCGGCGGTGGCCCGAGCTGAGCCAGGACGTCCAAGAGCTGATTGACACCGAAGTTGTGGGCCGCCGAGGTGAACAGAACCGGCGTCGAGGTGCAGTCGAGGAACGAGTCCGGGTCGAAGTCGGCTCCGTCCGCGGTCAGCAGCTCAGACTCCTCCACCGCGGTTTCCCAGTCGATGCCCGCCGCGGCGTGGGCCTGAGAAGGCTCAATGTGCTCCTCGGGAGCAGCGGTGGCACCCCCGGCCGTGCGGGTGAAGCGAATGAAATTGCCGCCGCGCCGGTCGAGCACTCCTTTGAAGTCGCCGGCGATACCGACCGGCCAGGTCAACGGCGTGGGCCGCAGCCCGATGCGCGCCTCGATCTCATCCATCAGCTCCAGCGCATGACGGCCCGGCCGGTCCCATTTGTTGACCACGGTGATGATGGGAATGCGACGGTGCCGACAGACCTGGAAGAGCTTCAGCGTCTGCGGCTCCAGGCCCTTGGCGGCGTCGATGAGCATCACCGCGGAGTCAACAGCGGTCAGTACTCGGTAAGTGTCTTCGGAGAAGTCGGCGTGACCGGGGGTGTCGAGCAGGTTGATGACGCAGGTCTCGCCGCTGCGGGTCTTGTAGGGGAACTGTAGGGCCGTGGAGGTGATGGAGATTCCGCGGGCTTTCTCCATCTCCATCCAGTCCGACACGGTGGCGCGCCGACCGGACTTCCCGTGGATGGCGCCCGCCTCCGTGATGGCCTTGGCATGCAGGACCAGCGCCTCGGTCAACGTCGACTTGCCGGCGTCGGGATGGCTGATCACCGCGAACGTCCTGCGACGTCGCGCTTCGGCGGAGATACAGTCTGCCTGAGGCCCAGCGGCCGTCGTCGACACACCTGAGGCGGAATCGGTCACTTCCGACGACTGTATTGGCCGCGGCGCCAAAACGATAATTGCGGCTCCAATCGGCGCGATCGCGTCGCGCGGTGCAGACGGGGAGTCGGTCGGGGCCCAGATGGACCCGCCCCGCGATCAAGGGTGATGATAGGTACACCCGGCCGTCGCCCCTCTGGCCGGCTTATCGAGGAGGCCTGTGACGGACTGGGTTGTCGCGGCCATCGGAGGCCTGATCGTAGCTGGGGTAGTCCGCGACGTGTTTCACACACTGTTCCACCCGATCGGCCGCGGCAGCATCGCGCCCCAGGTGATGAAATTCGTTTGGTGGCTCTTGCGAGTGTTTCACCCGGATCGCCGGATTGCCTCGTTCACAGGCCCGTTAGGCATCGCCATGGTCGTATTGACTTGGGGGCAAAGGCTGTCGTGGGCTGGGCGATGCTCTACTTCGCGTTGATGCCGGAGGGCTTCGCATTCAGTTCCGAACTCAATCCTGCCCACCACAACCCGGTCTTCGACTCGCTGTACGTATCACTGGTCACGATCGGCACTCCACGATCGGCACTCTCGGGTTCGGGGACATCGTGCCGACTCTGCCGTGGCTTCGGGTGATCGTCCCAATCGAGTCACTCTTCGGGTTCATGCTGCTCACAGCAGCAGTGTCCTGGGTGCTGCAGATCTATCCTGCCCTTCACCGCAGACGTGTCGTCGCATTAGAGCTCTCGACACTGCGTGAGGCGCGCCAAGCCCAAACCCCCTGGGGATCGACAGCCTTCCCACCGACGTCCTCACCGGGCTTGCCATCTCCATCATCGAGGTCCGCAATGACTTCGACAAGGGCGGCGCGACGCACTATTTTCGCGATCTCGATGTCGACGCTTCGTTGGCCGTCTCGATTCAGTACGCCACCGAGCTCGCTGACGAGGCCAGCGAGAGCGAACACCCCCAGACACGCCTGGCAGGCGCGCTTCTCGAGGCCGCGGTGGACCGCCTCGCCAGCCTCCTCGACGCAGAGTTCCTGCAACTCGGTGGGGACACCGCGGCCGTCATCAAGGCCTACGCCGCGGATCACCGCCATATCAGCTGAGTGATTGCGCGGATGCGCACCGTGTGCACCGACAACCACCAGGTCGGCCGCATCGTTGGCTGCCTCGGCCGAGATTTCGCATGTCGGCTTTCCGCGGCGAATCGCGATGTCCACTGGGGCGGAGTCCAGGAGCTCGGTGAGATGTGCCCTGAGCCTGCTCTGCGCTCGATCGACAACATCGGTAATCAACGAGACATCGATGAGCAGGTGGCGCAACAAGCTTGGCCATTAAGTGTTCCGTGGGTCACTGTCCGCGGCGGGACGTGTGCTTGTTTCCTGGCGCAGGGACGATCGGTCTATGTTGCTCTCCGGTTCGATGACGAGCACCGGGACTGACGAGTGCTGAACAATGTCCGCCGAGACGCTGCCGAGTACCCGGGGCGGGGGGAGAGACACCCTGGCCGCGCCGGCCGCCGATCAGCAGATCCATGTCCTGCTGTTCGGCGAATCCGCGTAGCGTCGGACCGGGCGCTCCGGCAAACACCTCGGTATGGACCACACCTGCGATCTGAACATCGCTCGCCAACTCTGACAGGTGCCGCTCGGCAGCGTCGACCTCGGCGCTGGGGGCGGCTTCGGCTGCTTCGAAATGCACAACCTCGGCCAACACCAGTAGTCCGCAGTGCCGCCCAAAGAGCCGCAGAACGGTGGCCAGCCCGCGCTCGGACTCAATCGATCCGTCGAGCCCGACCAATATACGCAACTCGGTTCTGCCCTCCGACCGTTGCGGCGGAGCCCCAGCTGATCCGAACCTGGCGACCTCGGGACGGCGCTGTACCCGTTATCGCGATGGGCACCAACAACAGCCCCAGCACCACCGCGATCAGCGTCCACAACGGGTCGTGACCATGGCGCGCCATCCACAGTCCGGACATAAGCCCCACGACGACCCAGGCCACGATCAGTGCGACGGCGAGTGTGGTGTTCACACGTTCCACCGTCCCACAGCGACGCGTGCGGGGATCGTTCCTTGTAAATCACTGTGCGTACAGCAGCAGCGCCACCACGATGGCCGCCGAGAAGCCAACCGTGGCACCACCGACCAGAAACACCTCTGCGCGAGGGACGGCCACGACGGGTCGGTCCGCGATCGCCGAACTGGCTTTGATCCGTCGCGATCGCCGGTGGCCGAGCCCGAACACGAGTAACGCCAGCAGCGCTGCGGCGGTCGCCAGCGCGGTTCGCCCGGGACCAAGAGGGCCGTGCTGCCGCAGCAACACCAGCGCGCCGCCGACTAGGAAGCCGAATGCACTTCTCTCCCAGGATAATAAAGTGCGTTCCGCTTGTAGACCTGGCTTGCTGGATTCCCGGCCCGGCATCTCACGGCCCAGCCGGCGGCCAGACGACCACCACCACGAGCACCACCACTGTCACCGCGAAGATCGCCCCGCCGAGCATCAACGGCACATGGGTGCGCGGTAGTTCCCCGTCTCGTCGCATCGCGGCTTGTACGAGTTGCCAGCGCCGCACCGCCTGCGCGGCCAGCAGACCACCCCCGGCGGTGAGCACGATGCTGAGGCCATGCCGCACCCCGGCTACCCCGAACTCGGGCACGAACTGAACGACGGCGATGCCGCCGGCGATCAGTGCCAGCGCGGTGCGGATCCACGCCAGGAAGGTCCGCTCGTTCGCCAGCGTGAAGCGGTAGTCCGGCTCCTGCTCACCGGCCGCTTCGGAGGATCGTTCATCATCGGCAGGGCTCATCAGACCGGGTCTCCTAAGGCGCACTCTTCAGAGCAGCGTACGTGCCCCTTCGCGCAGAACGGGTACCCGACTGCGTCGTTCACCCCTCACCGGAGGGTGCCCTCCCCACAGTACTGACCTCGGCGCTCACTGCAGGCCGTCCTATCGTGGCGACTGACGTCGGGGGCATCCCCGACCGGCGCTGATCCCAAATCTCGCGAGTTAGCCCACCTGGCGGAAGTAGTCGACCGTGCGGCGCACACCGTCGGCGAGCGACACTTGCGGACGCCATCCCAACACCGTTTCGGCCAGGCGAACGTCCAGGCAGGAACGCTCCAGATCGCCCAGCCGCGGCGGGGCGAACTGCGGATCGTCGGGTCCGCCCACAGCTTCGGCGACCGCGGTATGCAGCGCTCGATCGCTGGTCTCCACCTTGGTGCCGATGTTGAACCGCTGTCCACCGCCGGCGGGACCCGAGGCCCGCACGAAAGCCTCGACAACATCGTCGACGAACACATAGTCACGAGTGTTCGATCCGTCGCCGAACACTTTGGTGGGCGAGCCCGACAGCAGCGCCATGGCGAAGATCGCCACCACACCGGCCTCGCCGTGCGGGTCCTGGCGCGGACCGTAGACGTTAGCCGGCGCAATGTGCGAACAATCCATCCCGTGCAGGTGACGGAAGGTGTTCAGGTAGATCTCACCGGCGACCTTGCCTGCCGCGTACGGTGAGGCCGGATCTGGCTGGGTCGACTCATCGGTGGGGTAATCCGTCGGGACCCCGTAGATAGACCCCCCCGACGACGTGTGGATTACCTTGCGCACCCCGGCCTGTCGCGCCGCTTCGGCCAGCCGCACAGTCCCGACAACGTTGACCGTGGCGTCGAACTGCGGCTCGGCCACCGAGCGACGTACGTCGATCTGGGCCGCCAGGTGAAACACGACTTCAGGCTTGATGTCGCCGAGTAGCGCGTCGAGGTCGTGGTCGACGATGTCGGCTGTCACGAACTCGAAACTGCCGTGCTCGCGGGCGGCATCGAGGTTCGCCTCTCTTCCGCTAGCGAAGTTGTCGATCCCGACCACGCTGTGCCCATCGACCAGCAGCCGATCTACCAGGTTCGATCCGATGAACCCGGCCGCGCCGGTGACCAGTGCCCGCACCCGGGTCACCATACCGGGATACATCTTCATCAACTTCATCAACGCTGGGGTCGGCGTAGTCCGGCGGCGCGCTACAGTGTGACTACTCAGGCAAGGAGCTTGCTCTGCATCTACTGTTTGTATGCACGGGAAACATCTGTAGGTCACCCACGGCGGAGCGACTCGCCGCCACGTACGCCGCCCGGTCTGAGATTCCGGACCTCGTAACGTCCAGCACAGGGATCCACGCAGTGATCGGTTACCCGATTCACCACAACGCGGCCGCTGTTCTCCAACGGTTGGGTGGCGACGCATCCAATTTCGCCGCGCGACAACTCACAGCCAAAATTGCTTCAGGTGCCGACCTCGTGGTCACTATGACCAAGGCCCATCGGGACGCTGTTTTGGAACTTGCCCCCAACAAGCTGCACAAGACGTTCACCCTGATGGAGGCTGCACGGCTTATTGCGGAGTGCGAAGCAAAGACCATCAAAGACCTCTCGACGCTCCGCCCGCAGCTGGCCGCAGGTGAGATGCTGGACATCGACGACCCGATTGGTCAAGATCTGGAAGTCTTCTCGCGGGTAGGCTCGCAGATCGCCGAACTCCTGCCTCCGATACTCGAACTCTGCCGTTCCTCCGAATGTCCCGACCGCTGAGCTCCACTGCACCTCCTCCGGTTTCTCTATCTAGTTGTATGAAGCCACGACATTTATGAACGTAAGCAGTGGTCGAAACCTCTGGATGAGCCCTCACGATCACGGATTACGCTGCACCGCATCTTGGTTCAGCTTTGTCCGCCGCCGACCCCCCGAGAGCAGGCGGCGGACGGGCTGGGGGTCAGGCGCTCTCGGCGTAGCAGACGCGGCGTTGCCGCACCGGGTAGCCGTTGCGCTCGGCCAATGACTTGAGTTGCCGCAGAGCAAACGTCCGTCCACGTCCCGCCTCGGGTACGTATATTCCGGCCCACAGCCCTTCCGCGCGAGGCAGTTCGCACACGCATCCCGTGCGCACACCCACCGGCGTGGGCACGACCGGCAGATGACCTTCTCCTCGTCGTCGGCGGTGGTGGTCCACCGCTCGGGTTCCGTGATGCACGCGCCGGCCGGTGTTTCGTCATGCAGAAATGCGTTCATCAGTGTCGCTCCTCTGTGCGCGGGCGGCGAGTTAGCCGCTGTGCTGCAAACGTAGCGGCCAGCAGTCGACCACTCGGGTGACGATCCTGACTGGTCGGCGCATGACCGATCTCGTGCTGCCGTCGGCTGCGCCGATCGAGACCTACATCGATGAGACTGTGGCGGTGTTGGCCGACATCCTTGAGGACACAACAGAAGACGTATTGGCGGGCTTCGACTTCAAGGCCCAAGGCGTCTGGTCTTTCGCGCGCCCCGGTGCACCACCAATCAAGCTTGCTGAATCCCTGACCGACGCGGGCGTGGTCGACGGCGCGCTGCTGATTGTGTTGCCGGTCAGCC
>DAOUYK010000062.1 GCA_030666145.1 Mycolicibacterium sp.
ACCTTGAGCGGTCTGGCCGCGATAAGGCGCATTCCGTCGGCGCGCGCCTTGGGTGCCTTGCCGAAGTAGTAGGGTCACGGTAACGGCTGGAACTTCAGCTGCGCGTCGGACTCCAGGTACTCGATGAGCGGGGCGCCGCCGCGGACGAAGGCCTCTTGGAGAACCCGGGGTGTACGGTTGCCCACGACCGCGGTGTAGTACTCCAGCGCGTCCTCGACGCTGTCGTCGTCGACTGAGCGCAGCAGAACCGGGTTGCACGGCAGCCACATTCCGCCGCCGCTCGAATACGCCGTGGTGCCGCCGAACTTCTCCGTCGCCTCGACCAGAATGACGTCGAGGCCTTCCCGAGCGGCGGTGTAGGCGCCGGTGCCCCCGCCCGCGCCACATCCGGCGACGAGTACATCGGTCACCTCGTCCCAATCAGACTGTGCGTCGCGGTCAGACATGGCGTTCCCTGCCGTACCCGCTGAACTCCGCGTCGAGGGCCTGGCAGTCTTCATCAGTCATCCGCCGGTATTCCGGATACGCGCGACCCACCCAGCGGTACAACGGTTCATCGGTGTGCCAGCGCTGGGCCTGCAGATCGCGTTTGAGCACCTTGTTGGACCCGGTGGCCGGCAAATTGGCTGAGACTCGGAGTAGCCGTGGAATCCCCTTGCTGCCAAGATCATCCTGCGCTACCAGGAATGCCGCGAAGTTCTCGACGTCGAATGCCTCGGGGTCGGCGACTTCGAGGGCGGCCATCACCTGGTCTCCCGATCGCGGATCGGGGACACCATAGACTCCGGCAGTGATCACGTCGGGGTGGCGCCGGACGACACGTTCAATGGTCAGTGCCGAGGTGTTCTCGCCATCCACCCGGATCCAGTCGCCGCGTCGCCCGGCGAAATACAGAAACCCGTCGGAGTCGAGGTAACCCAAATCGCCTGACCAGTACCAGCCGTTGCGAACCCGCTCGGCGTTTGCGGCGTCGTCGCGGTAGTACCCCTCGAAATCGCTCGCGCCTCGTTGGTCGACGATCTCCCCGATCGCCTCATCGGGGTTGAGTACTCCTCCCTGTGCATCGAGAGTCGCTGACGGACAGCGGTGCAGCGTCTCAGGGTCGACGATTACGATGTCGGCGTGCGCCGGCCTGCCGAGGGCGCCCGCGGGTGCGGCGGGATCTGCGGTGGCAGCTGCACCGCCCTCGCTGGAGCCGTAGCCCTCGAACAGCTCGGCCCCAAAACGTCGGCGAAACTCGTTCTGGTCCTCGGGGGACGCCTCGGTGCCGAATCCCCGCGTCAGGGTGTTGTCGGAATCGTCGGGTTCCTCCGGTGTGGCCATCAGATAGGCCAGGGCCTTGCCGACGTAGGTGAAGAAGGTGGCGCCGAAATACCTTACATCGGGCAGGAATCCGGCGGCGGTGAACTTCGGCGTCAGACATACCGTAGCGCCGTTGGCCAGCGCAGGCGCCCATAGCGCCATGATGGCGTTGCCATGGAACAGCGGCATGCAGCAGTAGTCGACGTCGCCGCGGTGATGGCCGAACTTTTCGGTCGCCTTGTACGCGATCCGGGCGAGGCGCCCCTGACTGCACTTGACAGCTTTGGAGACACCCGTGGTCCCCGATGTGAAGAGCAACAGATACAACGACTGCGAGTAGACGCCGAGCGCGACCGCAGGTGCGGCCCGGTACGACTCGATGCGGGCGTGGTACCCGGCTTCGTCGATGAGCAGGAACCGGGACAGTCCAAGTCCGTGGTCGAGGTCTCGGAGCCGGGCCATGCCGTGCGCATCGGTGACGATCAATTGACAGTCCGCGTGCCGGATGTCTGCGGCGAGCTCGTCCGCGCCGCGGGTGGGGTTCAACCCGACTATGGTTGCGTCGGTCAATGCCGCTGCACCAAGCCAGAATACGAAGTCCGGCACGTTGTCGAGCAGAACGCCGAGGTGAAACGGTGCATCGCCGAAGTCCTCGTCCCGTAGCGCGCGAGCCAGCGACGCTCGCGCCGCTGATTCGGTCACCACTTCGTCCCACGTCCAATCGCGGTCCCGCGCCCGCAGCCCCAGCCGCTGGTCGCCAACTCTGTCGGTCAGCATCTCGGCGATGTTGTCTCGGCGCATCAGGCTCGGCCGATCTGATAGACGGGATCCGTGCAACCGGTCGCCTCGGCAGACAGTTGCCGTTTGAGAACCTTGAAGGTCTGTGTGCGGGGGAGCGAGGGCCCCACGCGCACGTAGGAAGGCCATTGCTTGGGGCCGAGATCATTTTGCCGGCTGAGGAATCCGACGAAATCGTTTCGATCGAAGGCTGCGACTTCGGGCAGGACCAGGGCTGCCATCACCTGATCGCCCACCGACGGATCGGGAATCGGATACACCGCGGCCTCGGTGACTCCGGGATAGCGCATCAGAATCCGCTCGATGGGCGCGGTTCCAAGGTTCTCACCATCAACACGCATCCAATCACCCAGTCGTCCCGCGAAATAGGCGAACCCTTTCTCATCGCGGTAGGCCAAGTCGCCACTGTGATACACCCCGCCCCTCATCCGGTCGACATCGGCGTCGGGATCCTTGTAGTAGCCCCGGAATTGTCCGGGCCCTTCGGTGTTCACCAACTCGCCGATCATTCCCGGGGGGCACTCGAGGCCGCTGTTGACGTCGAGGATCGCTACCCCGTCCATCAACGGGCCCAAAGCGTCATCGGGTGTGTCGGGTGTGCGGGCAATGCCCACCCCGCCCTCGCTCGAACCGAAACCGTCGATGACCTGCACCCCGAACCGTTGCGCGAACCGGCTCAGATCGCGTGGGGCGCCTTCGTTGCCGTATGCCAGTTTGAGGGGGTTGTCGGAGTCGTCGGAACGCTCGGGAGTGGCCAGGATGTATGAAAGTGGTTTCCCGACGTAGTTGGCGTAGGTGGCGCCGAAACGCCGTACATCAGGGATGAACTGGGAAGCGGAGAAACTGCGCCGCAACGCGATTGACGCTCCGGCGGCCACTGCGGGTGACCATCCCGCCATGATCGCGTTGGAATGAAAGAGCGGCATCGACAGGTAACAAGTGTCCGAGGGGCCCAGACCGAGACGCTGCGCGAGCATATTCCCTGGGAACGCGACCTTCTCATGAGTGCATCGCACTGCTTTTGGGTCGCCGCTGGTGCCCGAGGTGAAGATGAGCATGAACAAGTCATCAGGATCGGCGAGGCGAAACTCGACCGGTGCGTCGTCATAGGCGCTGAGTTCGGCAGCGAATTCCGGTGATTCGACGTCGATTGCGCTGACGCCATTCGGTGTTGGGCAGTGCGGCGCGAACCGGTCGGTCAGCACCAGTTGGCAGTCGGCCTGTTCGATATCTCGTCGCAGGGCCGCGCCTCGGCGCGTCGGGTTCAGTCCGACCGGCACAATCTCGGATAGCGCAGCGGCCACCAGCAGGGTGCAGAAGAACGGCGTATTGCCCGCGAGAACTCCCACATGCGGAGGAAGTCCGGAATCCAGCCGGGCCCCAAGCCAGGCCGCGAGGTCGGCTCCGCGCTGAATATGGTTGCGCCAGCTCACAAAAGTCACCGACGACACCTCGGAGTCATCGTTATCGATCGTGAACACACCCCGATCGTCGACGTCGGCCAGGGGCGTCAGTAGACCTGTGACGGTCTGAGCGAGTGGGGTAGCCACCATAGGGAGGCTAATCAGGCGGGCGTGTCGGCCAGTTCGCGACCGATCGCCAGCAAGGCGCCGGTTGCGCTACCCAGCGCGAACTCGGCTTGTTTCGCGGCCAGGAAGTATCGGTGCACCGGGTGGTCGGTGTCGATTCCGACTCCGCCGTGCACATGCACCGCCGTGTGCGCTATCCGGTGGCCGGCTTCGGCCGCCCAGAACGCGGCGGAGCGGACATCAACATCGGCAGGCTGGTTTTCGGACAACCGCCAGGCGGCCTGAGCCAACGTCAGTCGCAGTCCCTTGACGTCGATGTAGCCGTCGGCCAGGCGCGCCGATACGGCCTGGAAGCTGCCGATTGGCCTGTCGAACTGTTCACGTTCGCGGGCGTACTGGGCGGTGAGCTCCAGCGCGCGGTCCACCACGCCCAGTTGGAAGGCGGACAAGCCCAGGGTGTGCTGGGTTTCGAGCCAGTCGAGAACTGCGGATCCATCCGATTCCGAGCCACCGCCGAGCACGCGCGGCTCGCCGACTTCGACGCCGGTCAGTTCGAGGTGCCCGACGCTACCGTGTCCGGTGGTGTCCAGCAGGGTGGCCGTAACTCCCGGATCGTCCGCGGATATCACGAAAACCTTTGTCCCCAGATCGGTTTCAGCCGGAACCAGGAAAGCGTTCGCAACCGGTCCGTAGGGGACCAGAGCTCGGGTGCCCGTCAGTCGATACCCGGTACCGCCGGCCTGAGCCTGGACCGGCCCTTCGCCCATCTCGCCGGCCAGTGCGATGGTGAGGATCTTCTGACCCCCCACGGCCGGCTCCGCCCATTCCTGCTGTAGTTCCCGGGAGCCGAACCTCGCCAGGGCGCACGCAGCCACCACGATCGATTCCAAGTAGGGCACCGCGGCGAGTTGCCTTCCGAGGGCCTCAAGGACAGCCGCCTGCTCCAACGCGCCATATCCACCGCCACCCAGCGATTCGGGCGCCGCGGCTGACAGCACGTCAGCGTCGACAAGCTTGGACCACAAATCTCTGTCGAAACGGCTCTGCGCGCCGTCAAGCTCGCGCTGATGCTCGGGTGTGCATACCGCCTCGGTGATGGCGCGGACCAGGCCGCCCAAGTCGTCGGCGGCTTCTGGTATCAAAAAATCCATGGAAATCCTCGCCTCTCTTACCTGTTGACCCGGGGCAGGCCGAGCGCGACCATGCCGATGATGTCCCGCTGGATCTCATTGGTGCCGCCGCCGAAGGTGAGGATCAGGCAGGACCGATGCATGCGTTCGATGCGGCCCCGCAAAAAGGCGCCGGGCGAATCGGTGCGCAGGGTGGCCGCGGTCCCCAGCACCTCCATCAGCAGACGGTAGGCCTCGATGGCCAGCTCGGTGCCGTACACCTTTGCCGCCGAGGCGTCGGCCGGGGAGGGCGCGGCGTCGCTGGACGCCAGCTCCCAGTTGATCAGCTTGAGCACCTCAGCCTTGGCGTGCACCCGGGCCAGGTTGAGTTGCACCCACTGCGAATCGATCAGCCGCTTGCCGTGGACGTCCTTGGTGCTCTGCGCCCACTCGCGCACACCGCCCAGCGCCGAAAAGATCGGCTGTGCCGACACCAGGGCCACCCGTTCGTGGTTGAGCTGGTTGGTGACCAGCTTCCAGCCCGCGTTCTCCTCACCGACCAGGCTGCTGCTCGGCACGCGTACATCCTGGTAGTAGGTGGCGCTGGTGTCGACGCCTGACATTGTGTGCACCGGCGTCCACGAGAAGCCCTCGGCCGTGGTCGGTACGATCAGCATCGAAATTCCGCGGTGTTTTTTGGCTTCGGTGTTGGTGCGCACCGCCAGCCACACATAGTCGGCGTAGGCGATCAGGCTGGTCCACATTTTCTGCCCGTTGACGATGTAGTCGCCATTTCCGGATTCGTCGCGCACGGCGGAGGTCCGCAGGGCGGCCAGATCGGTTCCTGCGCCGGGCTCGGAGTAGCCGATCGAGAAGTGCAGCTCGCCCGCGGCGATCTTGGGCAGAAAGAACTTCTTCTGTTCCTCGGTGCCGAACGCCATGATGGTCGGTGCCACGCTGTTGATGGTCAGGAACGGCACGGGGACGTTGGCGATGGAGGCTTCGTCGTTGAAGATCAGCCCGTCCATCGGCGGGCGGGCCTAGCCGCCGAACTCCGTGGGCCAGGACAGCGTCAGCCAACCGTCCTTGCCCATCTGGGCGACGGTCTCGCGGTAGACGTTCCCGCGCCCCATCTCACCGTCGCTGGATGCCAGCGCCTCTGCGCGTTCGGGGGTCATGAGCTTGGTGAAGTACGCGCGCAGCTCGCGGCGTAACTCCTCTTGTTCAGCGGTGTAGCCGATTCGCATCCAGCTGTCCTCACTTGTCTGCGGGTCCTAATCTGGGTACCCAGGGATACCTGAGGCCTTTCCCGGTTGTAACACGTTCTAGTGTTGGGGTCCAGGGCGGTGTCAAACTACGGGCAGGAGGATGTCATGCGGGTGGAAGTTGATCATGACCGTTGCGAGGGCAACGCAATCTGTTTGGGAATAGCCCCGGACCTGTTCGACCTCGATGATCAGGAGTATGCCGTGGTGAAGGCCGACCCGGTTCCTGCCGAGGAGGAGGCGGTGGCCGAACAGGCCATCGCCGAATGCCCACGCGCGGCCATAATCCGCCACGACTAGAGGTATTCGTACTTTGACCCAGTTAGACGGCTCCACGAGCCACATAGATCTGTCCGGATATGTCGCAGTGGTCACTGGCGCAGCCGCCGGGTTGGGTCGCGCGGAAGCTATCGGCCTGGCCCGAGCTGGAGCAGTCGTCGTCGTCAACGACGTCGCCCCGGCGCTGGATGGATCCGATGTCCTCGGCGAGATCGCGGCGGCCGGTTCCAAGGGCATCGCGGTTGCCGGCGACATCAGCCAACGGGCCACCGCCGACGATCTGGTCGAGACGGCTGACAGGCTCGGGGGCTTGAACATCGTCGTCAACAATGCGGGGATCACTCGCGACCGGGTCCTGTTCAACATGACCGACGAGGAGTGGGACGCGGTCATCGCGGTGCACCTGCGCGGCCATTTCCTGCTGGCGCGCAACGCCGCCACGTACTGGCGGGCGAAGGCCAAACAAGCCGGCGCGGATGGGGAAAATGGCACGGTATACGGCCGGCTCATCAATACGTCCTCGGAGGCCGGCCTGTTCGGCCCCGTTGGGCAGCCCAACTACGGCGCGGCCAAGGCCGGCATCACCGCCTTGACGCTGTCTGCGGCGCGTTCGCTGGGACGCTTCGGCGTGCGCGCCAACGCCATCGCCCCGCGTGCTCGCACCGCGATGACTGCCGGGGTTTTCGGAGACGCACCGGAACTGCCGGAGGGCGCGGTGGATCCACTGTCACCTGAGCACGTCGTGAACCTGGTTCGCTTCCTGGCGTCACCTGCGGCCAACGGGGTCAACGGACAACTCTTCATCGTCTACGGTCCGACCGTGACACTGGTCGCGGCGCCGGTCGCCGAAGCGCAGTTCAGTGCCGAGAGCGACGCGTGGGAACCGGCCGACCTGTCCGAGACGTTGCAGAGCTACTTTGCCGGGAGGGATCCGGAGAAGAGTTTCTCAGCCGCGATGGGGTTGGGGGATCGACGCTGAGCGACGCCGGGCGTTGCTCAGCGAGGCTGAGTTAAACGACACTGACCCGGTACGTCACGCGGGCTTGGTCAGCGCGTCGAGAAACGACTTCGCCCAGAGGTCGACATCGTGTGTGAGGACCTGCCTGCGCAATGCGCGCATTCGGCGCCGGCCCTCTTCGGGAGTTTGATTGAGCGCCGCCTCGATCACGTCCTTGACGCCTTGTGGGTGGTGCGGGTTGGTCAGGTAGGCCTGGCGGAGCTCGGCAGCAGCGCCGGTGAATTCGCTGAGTACCAAGGCGCCGCCGAGGTCGCTGCGGCAGGCGAGGTACTCCTTGGCGACGAGATTCATACCATCGCGCAAGGGCGTGACGAGCATGACGTCGGCGGCGACGAAGAATGCGATGAGCTCGTCGCGGGGCATCGGTCTGTGCAGATAATGGACGACCTGATGGCCCACCTCTGAGTACTCGCCGTTGATGTGCCCGACCTGTCGCTCGATGCTTTCACGCATTTCCTGGTAGCTCTCGACACGTTCACGGCTCGGCGTAGCGAGCTGTACCAGCACAGTGTTCGCGCGGTTAACTCGCTGTTCGGCGAGTAGTTCGGAAAATGCGCGCAGTCGCACGTCGATTCCCTTGGTGTAGTCCAGCCGGTCCACGCCGAGCAGGATCTTGCGCGGGTTACCCAGCTCGCTGCGGATCTCGTGGGCTCGCTGCCTGATCGCCTTCGTACGCGCATAATGATCGATTTCGGTGGAGTCGATTGAGATGGGGAAGGCGCCGACCTTCACCGAGCGGAATCCGACCTGCACCGTACCGAAGCGTGATCGCACGCCGACCGAGGCGCGGGAGACGTTCGCGCCCGCAAGGCGGCGCGCCAGGATGAGGAAATTCTGCGCGCCGCCGGGCAGATGGAATCCGACCAGGTCGGCGCCGAGCAGGCCGTCGATGATCTCCGAACGCCACGGCATCTGCATGAACAACTCGACCGGCGGAAACGGGATGTGCAGGAAGAACCCGATGTTCAGATCGGGCCGCAACATGCGCAGCATCTTCGGTACCAGCTGTAGCTGGTAATCCTGGATCCACACGGTGGCGCCGTGGGAGGCGGTGCTCGCCGTCGCCTCGGCGAACCGCCTGTTGACCTCGACGTAGCGTTCCCACCACTGCCGGTGATAGATCGGCTTGACTATCGCGTCGTGGTATAGCGGCCACAGCGCGGCGTTGGAGAAACCCTCGTAGTACTGCTCGACGTCGGTTTCGCTCAGCCGTACCGGGATAAGGTGCATGCCTTCCTGATCGACCGGATCGTCGGCAGGAGCATCATCGCCAAGCTCGGGGGGGTCTTGGGGAACTCCGGGCCAGCCGATCCAGGCGCCTTGGCGACGCCGCAATAGCGGCTCCAGTGCGGTGACAAGGCCACCGGGGCTTCGTTTCCACTCAGTGGTGCCGTCGGGCAGCTGCACCATGTCGATCGGCAGCCTGTTGGCCACGACGACGAAGTCAACCTTCTCGGAGCGAGCCTCGGGGCCGCTCTCGGGAGGCATTACGCGTCGGCGAGCTTCGACGGTCCGATACCGAGCATCGACAGGAAGATCCGGCACTCGTCGGCGTCGGTCGCATATGCGGCGACAACGCGCCGAGCCTGGCGTTCGGTGCTGTTGGCGAGGGGTTCGACGTCGCCGAGCTCGGCGGGATCAGATTTGGTAGGCATGGAACAACTGTAGCCAACGGCCAGCTGCCTGTGCGACCAGTATGTCCGTGGGCGCTTGCTCGGGGCGCCAAGTCTGGCTAGACATGACGAACGGTGATGTATAACTAGAACCTGTTCTTGTTAGACAAGCTTCCATATCGGAGGGATTCCACATGCTGGTCTCGCTAGCGGATCGGACGTTCTTGATCACTGGCGGTGGCAGTGGCATCGGCAAGGGGGTGGCCGCGGCTGTGGTGGCGGCCGGGGGCAACGTCATGCTCGCCGGCCGTAACGCGGACCGACTCGCCGCGGCCGCCGAGGAGATCAACCTCAGTGCAGGTGAAGGATCCGGCGAGGTGCGCTATGAACCGGCCAACGTGACCGACGAGGACGAGGCCGCTCAGCTCGTGGATGCCACGACCGCCTGGCACGATCGGCTCGACGGCGTCGTTCACAGCGCCGGTGGCTCCGAAACGATCGGTCCGATCACCCAAATTGACTCCGCAGCCTGGCGAAATACCGTCGATCTCAACCTCAACGGCACTATGTACGTGCTCAAACACGCTGCCCGGGAGATGGTCCGCGGCGGCGGCGGCTCTTTCGTGGGCATCTCTTCGATCGCCTCGAGCAACACTCACCGGTGGTTCGGCGCCTACGGTCCGAGCAAGGCCGCCCTCGACCACCTGATGATGATGGCCGCCGACGAACTGGGTGCCTCGTGGGTGCGCGTCAACGGGATCCGGCCGGGCCTCACACGCACGGATATGGTGGCCGCCGTCATCGAATCCCCTGCAATCAGTGAGGATTACCGCGCCTGCACTCCGTTGCCACGGGTCGGTGAGGTTGCGGACGTGGCCAACCTGGCGGCGTTCCTACTCAGTGACGCGGCCAGCTTCATCACCGGCCAGATCATCAACGTCGACGGCGGGCATGGGCTGCGGCGAGGTCCCGACTTATCGGGGATGCTCGAGCCGCTCTTCGGGGCGGATGGGCTGCGCGGCGTCCTCGCCGGCTGACGAGGATGGCCCACCGTGTAGTCGCGCTCTGCTACTTGGTCCTTGGCGCCTTCGGTGCCATCGGCGCCACGAGCCCGGCGGTGTCGGCATCACCGGTTGCTCCGGTGTCGGAGGAGGCGGGTGCGGCCGGATTCGTCGATATCGCCGCCGAGATCCCCGACGCGGTGATCGACCTGCGCTATGCGACGGCAGACAACTTCCTCGGAGTGCCGCTCTACCCGGCTGGCGCCCGCTGCCTGGTGCACGAGTCGCTGGCGCCGGGACTCGCCAAGGCCGCTAACCTGTTGCGGCGCAACGGGGAACGGCTCGTGTTCTGGGACTGCTATCGGCCGCACGACGTTCAGGTGGTGATGTTCGAGGCGGTACCCGACCCGGCCTGGGTCGCTCGGCCCGGGTCGTACGCGCGCAGTCACGAGACAGGCAGGTCGGTAGACGTGACGCTGGCAGGGCAGGACGGACTGGTGGACATGGGGACTGGGTTCGACGACTTCTCTGCGCGCAGCCGTGCCGATGCCACCGACGGGGTCAGCGCCGCGGCGCAGGCCAACAGGGCGCGACTACGCGACGCGATGGCCGCCGGCGGATTGACGGTGTATGCCGGCGAGTGGTGGCATTTCGACGGTCCCGACGCCGCTGTGCCGCGACAGATCCTCGACGTGCCGGTGGATTAGGTGGCGAGCGTTCGGTCCTCAGATTTTGGTGAGGTCGGTTTTCATCAAAATCACGTCGTAGTGCGACCACAACGACAGGTTCCAGTAGAGGTCAGAACCGGTTCCCTGCGTGGACGGCGACCAGGGATGCAGCATCGGCGCGTAGATACCGCCGGCCTGCTGACCCATCAGAACCTCGGCGTCGCTCCACGTGCCTTCGGGAGTGTCAGAGGTACGCATCACCATATTATTGAACTGATCGCCGTAGAGCACGACGTACTTATCCAGGTAGTCGTTGTACTGAACTGACATCTCGCTGACGGTGTAGCCGGGTTTCGTTGAGCCGCAGATACCCCCGGACTTACCGATGATGGCTGACGCCGAGGACGGGCTGTCCTTCACCCACTTGGCCTTAGAGGGGAACCATCCCGAGGAGGCTTTCTTGTAGTACTCATACTTGGACGCATCGAGGATGTCCTCGGCATCGACTCTCGAGAGGTAGGCCGCGCCCTGGCGGCCATTCGGCGTGCCGTAGGCGTAGACCTTGCCGTCGTCACCCTTGACGAAGGCCGACTGTTGGAAGTTGCGGTTGCCGCTGAATATGGAGTTGTAGCGCACGCTTTGCGGTGCAACGGTGAAGTTCTCGCCGTTGTCTGTCGAATAGGCGATCGCGGAGTAGTTCGTGGTCCACTTACCGGCCGATCCCCATTTGGACACCGACATGAAGCTGACATACTGCGTTGCACCGAACTCGGTTTCGGGCGTGGGCAGCGAGACACCTGCGGTCGGGATGAGCGTCACTGAGTTGGGCAGCCACGACGGGCGATTGATGATCGGCCGTGCCTGGGTTGGACCGTCCAGCGGGGCACCGCCGAACATGTTGCCGGTGAACCATTGCCCGTCTGGGATGGTCATGCCGTCGGACAGGTCGTGATCGCCACTGCGGAATAACGTGTTGTAGATCCACCTGCCGCTCATGTTGGGGCCGCCATAGCTGTCGCCGACAGCGATAAGTACCTGGTTCTCGTTCTGAGGAGTGGTCGGATCGTCGGCGATTCCGTTGTCCCACATGGTGCCGACGTCGGTACCGTAAATCTGGAACCGTGCCAGGGTGTTGACCAGAGTCTTGTCGCTGTAGACATAGTTTCCCGTCACCCAACTGACGAAATTCGTTGATTCGCTGACTTGCGGGTTCAGCCACGGTGAGTAGGGCACCGCCGCCGTGGCGGCGGCCGCGGCAGCAGCAACAGGCCCGTCGACGGCCGGGGCCAGGCTGGTCGGCGTTGCCGCGCTCGCTCGCGCGGCGCTGACGGTGTTGCGTGATGCGAAGAGGTACTCGAGCTCGCGCCGAGCGAACGACATCAGCGCCCACAGGAACGGCGGATGCGGAGCACCGTCAGCGGTGGCGCTGGCCTTCTGGCGCGCCCACTCCAGCATGCTGTCGACAACGTTCACTACCGCGGTGAGCAGGCTCGGCTTTGGTGTGGATGGCGGGGACAGCAGGGCTGCCACCTTTGGTGAAACTCTTGGGCTCGCCGCGGCCAGCGTTGTCGCGTTGGCGAACACCGCGATCTTCTTGGGCTCCTGCGGTGCCACTGCGGGGTCGGTCGACGACGCGGTGGGCTCTGCAGTGGACGGTCCTGCGGTGGATAGCTCCGAGGTTGATTGGTCGTCCTCGGCGTCCAGCGTCCTATTGGTTTTGGATGGCGTTTTGGTTTTGGATGGCGTTGAGGAATCTTGCGACTCGGTCTCTGTCTCGGTCTCGAGGTCGTCGGGTTTGGTCTCGGCGTCAGGGTCGCTCTGGTCGTCGGGATCGGGTACGGCTTCGGGGTCGTCGGCGTCGGCGTCGGGGTCGTCGGCGTCAAGGTCGTCGGCGTCGAGGTCGTCGGCGTCGAAGTCTTCGGGTTCGGTCTCGGCCTCAGGGTCGATGTCGGGGTCGGGGTCGGGGTCGGGGTCGTCCGTCCCCTCCGACTCAGCGCCGTTCGCGGTCTTCTCGGTGCTTCCGCCGTCACCTGACGTATCGCTATCCGACGTTGCTGAGTCAGCCGCCTTCGATGGCGACGCGTCGCTGTCTTCGGCCGATGCCACGCCCTGTCCCGCAAACAGGGCGGATCCCACGCCGAATGCGACAGCTAGACCACCGACGCGACCAACGTATGCTGCGGCACCCATAGATTCCTTCTATCCAGCCCTGCTCGGCCCTCGTCTTTGTGGTTATTCAATCGCATCGGTGGCAGGAGCGGCCAGCAAATACCTAAAACGTCACAGCTTTAACAGCGCTAACGTGACCATAGGGGTCTCTTCGGTGCCATATTGGCAGCAACCTAGTAAAGTCCGTGCTAGTCGAGGCTCTCCAGGGCCTTTTCGTAGAGCGCAACCGCTTCTGCGATGCCGTCGCCGAGCCAGGCGTCGACGATTCCGACCTGGTCGGCAACGAGCTGGACTCGATTGAGCCACAGCTCGAAATCGGGGTCCCGGCGAAGTCCATCGATCTGATCCTTCGAGCCCTGGATCAAGACGAAGCCACCGAGTTCGATGTTTTGCGGCTTGAGGACCACACGGTCGAAGCGTTCGATCCGTTTCTGCTCTTGGAGACCCGACAGGTACTCCTCGGTTTCGATGAGCAGGGCCAGGGCCTTACGCTCACGTCCGGGCGTCGGCACTCCCCACGCGACCCAGAGTCCTGCTTCGGCCATTGGCCCTCCTTGGTCGGACTGTTCGGGGCCCGGCCAAGCATCTGGTCAGGGCGCGACCAAGTATGTCGCATTGATCGCGCCATCCCGCACTGTGAATCGCCCTGGTTCTGGTGGAGGCTCGAACTATTTGATTTCGACCAGGGTTTGGTCGGTCCGTTTCATAGCGTAGGAGATGGCTTCGAACTGTGTAGGTGGTAGGTCGTTGAGGTAGCCGTGTAGGCGGCTGGTGTTGTGCCAG
>DAOUYK010000164.1 GCA_030666145.1 Mycolicibacterium sp.
CAGTGGAGGGTAGGTGAAGGGCAGGTCCAAGCCAGCCTGGGTCTGGAAAATCGCGCCGTCAGCGTAGAGCGGCTGACCATCGAGCCAGGCGCGTCCGCCCATCCGGTAGACATCGACGTCAATCCGGTACTGGGTATGCCCAAGAAGCCGCCAAGCAGCCCAGGTCAGCGCCGCCGCGGTCATCAGTTGAAATAGCCGCCAAGCGAGCATTGGCCCCAAAACAGCCCCGCCGGGCGACCGCCAAGTACCCATGTCGCACAACAGACTATCGCCCACCGGCGCGTCGGCGGGTATCCCGTACTAGATGCACGCAGGTCGGCGTAAGTTTTCTCCGGTGCGCGCAACCTTGGGCCTCGACGTGGGTTTGGCGATACCGCGCTCGCGATCACCGCTGGTGTGTTGCCCACCGCGTTCCGTCAAGCAGGAGGGCACATAGCCGTGCGTTACTTCTATGACACCGAGTTCATCGACAACGGGCGTACCATCGAGTTGATCTCCATCGCTGTCGTCTCTGAAGATGACCGCGAATATTATGCTATCTCAACAGAATTCGACCCTGAACGGGCCGGACGGTGGGTGCGAAAGAATGTGCTGCCCAAACTGCCCTCGCCGGCCTCGCCGCTCTGGCGCTCGCGCAGACAGATCCGAGCAGAGCTTGAGGATTTCTTCGGAATCGACGGCGACGAAACAATCGAGCTGTGGGCATGGGTGAGTGCCTACGACCACGTGGTGCTCTGCCAGCTGTGGGGCCCTATGACCGACCTGCCGCCTGCGATGCCGCGCTTCACCCGCGAGTTGCGTCAGTTCTGGGAGGAGCGCGGGTGCCCTCGGATGCCACCGCGCCCGCGCGATGCCCACGACGCCCTCGTTGACGCCAAGCACAACCTGCGTCGATTCCGTCTGATGACCACCGGGCAGGTACCTCCGCGCGGGTAATAACCACGTGCCTGAGCCCGTTACCATGAATGGGTGAATTGGACCGTCGACGTGCCCATCGACCAGCTGCCGGACTTGCCGCCGCTGCCCGAGGATCTGCGGCAACGTCTGGACGCTGCGCTTGCCCGGCCCGCTCTGCAACAGCCGAGTTGGCCGGCCGATCAGGCCAAGGCGATGCGGACGGTGTTGGAGAGCGTTCCACCGGTCACTGTGCCCTCGGAGGTCGAGCGGCTCAGATCGCAGCTGGCCGACGTCGCGCGTGGTGAGGCGTTTCTGTTGCAGGGCGGAGACTGCGCCGAGACGTTCGTCGACAACACCGAGCCGCACATCCGTGCCACGGTCCGAACGCTGCTGCAGATGGCGGTAGTGCTCACGTATGGCGCAAGCATGCCGGTGGTCAAGGTGGCCCGGATCGCCGGCCAGTACGCCAAACCACGTTCGGCCGACATCGACGCGCTTGGTTTGCGGTCCTACCGCGGCGACATGATCAACGGTTTTGCTCCTGATCCTGCCGTGCGCGAGCACGACGCGTCACGGCTGGTGCGCGCCTACGCCAACGCCAGCGCTGCGATGAACCTGGTGCGCGCGTTGACTTCGTCGGGCCTGGCATCCCTGCATCAGGTGCATGACTGGAATCGGGAGTTCGTACTTACTTCGCCGGCCGGCGCCCGATATGAAGCATTGGCCGAGGAGATCGACCGTGGGCTGCGCTTTATGAACGCCTGCGGGGTTAACAACCGGAACCTCGACACCGCCGAGATCTATGCCAGTCATGAGGCGCTGGTGCTTGACTACGAGCGGGCCATGTTGCGCCTGGACAGTGCCGGCGCCGCCGCTGAAGGGGCCAGCCCGAAGCTCTACGACCTATCGGCGCACTATGTGTGGATCGGGGAGCGAACCCGTCAGCTCGACGGTGCCCATATCGCGTTCGCCGAGGTGATCGCAAACCCGATCGGCGTGAAGATCGGCCCGACGACGTCGCCGGAATCAGCGGTGGAGTATGTGGAGCGCCTCGATCCACACAACGTGGCGGGCCGTCTCACCTTCGTCAGCCGGATGGGCAACGGCAAGGTGCGCGACGTGCTGCCGCCGATCATCGAGAAGGTGCAGGCATCCGGGCACCAGGTGATCTGGCAGTGCGACCCGATGCACGGCAACACCCATGAGTCCTCCACGGGCTACAAGACTCGACACTTCGACCGCATCGTCGACGAGGTGCAGGGCTTCTTCGAGGTGCACCGTGGCTTGGGCACCCATCCCGGCGGAATCCATGTCGAAATCACCGGAGAGAATGTCACCGAGTGCCTCGGTGGTGCGCAAGATATCTCCGACATCGATCTGGCGGGTCGCTACGAGACTGCCTGTGATCCTCGGCTGAATACCCAGCAGTCGCTGGAATTGGCCTTCCTGGTTGCGGAGATGCTGCGCAACTGATCGTCGCGAAGCGGGTCAGAGCAGCGTGCTCAAGTTGCTACCGAGCGTCCACGCGCCGGCGGCCGCCAAACCGGCCAAGGTGAGCGTCGCGACAATCCAGAAGAACAGCACGCGCTTAGCTCGCTGGCGCGCCCAGTGGAACTCTGTGAGCTCGATCCCGGCGAATCGTCGGCCGGGCGACTGGTCGTCATTGTCGTGCTGGGTTTCTGACGCCGCGATCTCGACACGGGCGAACGCTTTGGTCTGCCGGCTCGGTGGCGCGCCAGCAGTGGGTGCGTCGAAGTTCTCGGTGATGTGAGAAGCACGGTGCGGAGCCGTCGGCGTGGTCACGGAGTCGTGCAGCGCCGAGCTACGAGGGACGGGCACCCGGAAGTGCGGGAGGCCTAGTTCTTTGACGATAGCGTCGAGCTCGTCGAGCATCTCGGCGGCGTCGGCGAACCGCTGGGCCGGATGGCGTGCAGTAGCGCGGCCCACCAATTCATCGAAATACGTTGGTACACCACCGATTACCGAACTGGGAGGTGGAACGTCCTTGTCCAGCCTTTGGTATGCCACGGCTAACGTGGTATCGCCGGTGAAGGGGGTGGCGCCTGTCAGCATCTCGTAGACCAGCACGCCCACTGAGTAGACGTCGCCACGGGCATCAGTGTCGCCGGTGCTCACTTGCTCAGGTGACAGGTAGGCCGCAGTGCCCAGGATGATGCTCGTCGACGTGATCTTGGCTTCAGCGACCGCGCGGACCAACCCGAAGTCGACGATCTTCACCTCGCCCTCATCGCTGATCAGGATGTTCTCGGGCTTGATGTCCCGATGCACCAGACCGGCATGGTGAGCCACGGCAAGACCCCCGAGCACCGGTCGCAGCACGGCGGCGACGGCGTGTGGTGGCATCGGGCCGCGCTCGCCGAGCAACTCCGAAAGCGTGCCGCCTTCGATCAGCTCCATCACCAGGAAGGGGTACCGACCGTCGACGCCCTGGTCGTATACCGCGACGAGCCCGGGATCCTTCAGCCGAGCCACCGCGCGTGCTTCGCGCTGAAAACGGGTCAGGAAGTGTTCATCGCCGGCATAACGAGTATCCATGACCTTGACCGCGACCGGACGGTCCAGTCGCAGATCCAGTCCGCGGTACACCCCGGACACTCCGCCGGTCGCGACTAACTCGTCCACCCGGTACCGACCGTCCAGCACGGCCCCGGTGAGCGGGTCGGAGTGCTGGTGGATCTCCATCGAACACATGTTACGAGCCGGGGTCCAAAGGTCATTGGGCCCAATGTGGATCTAGACTTGGCCCGGTGAGCAGCATTCCGACTGCCGATGACGTGTTGGATCCCGACGAGGCCGTCTATGACCTGCCGACAGTGGCAGGTCTGTTGGGTATTCCCGTCTCCAAAGTGCATCAGCAGCTAAGAGACCGACACTTGGTCGGTGTCCGTCGCGCGGGATCCGTCGTGGTACCCGAGGCGTTCTTCGACGACACCGGACAGGTGGTCAAGAGTCTGGCCGGCTTACTGGTCGTACTACACGACGGGGGCTATGGCGAAACCGAGATCATCCGGTGGCTCTTCACCCCGGACCCGTCGCTGACGGTCACCCGTGATGGATCCAACGAACGGCAGGCTAACGCGCGCCCGGTCGATGCGCTGCACGCCCATCAGGCTCGTGAGGTGGTGCGTCGCGCCCAGGCGATGGGTTATTGACGCTGGCGGCAGTGGGCTCGGTCGCCGGGTCGGCTTTGGCGAGCCAATGCCATGCCGCCGCCGCGCACGCGAAGGCCAGTAGTACGTGCGCCCACGAGTACATCCCGTGCGCGCCGTCGGGTTTCCATATCACCGTGATCCACGTTGACAGGCCGGCGATGAGCGCGATTGCCTGCTGCGATTGCGCGAGGGCGGCCACGACAGCTAGCGGCCAGGTGTAATACCAGGGCAGCGCGGCGGGCACGAAGAGCACCACGACAACCATGAGCAGGGCGATACCCCGCAGCACATCCTTGTCGGTGCGACGGAACCGCCACCACAGCAACGGCGTTGAGATCGCGATGATCGCGATTCCGATGATGCGGGTGGTCTCGAGTACCGCATAGAAGTTCACCGGCACGAAAAGGCCGACGACGGTGTTGATCAGGTTCGCCGTCGCGGTGGGCACCGTGAGCCAGTTGATGATCTTGACCGATCCGGCCAGCGCCGTGAGCCAACCCAGGCCGACACCTGCCACCAGCGACAGGACCGCAAAAACAGCGACGAAGATCAGTAGCGATGCGGCCGCGGCCACTGCGAACGCCCTTGCCGGAGAGTATCCGCGGCGATCGCGAAGGCTGCGGGCACATACCCACACCATGAACGGAAGTGCTAGTCCTGCAGTTGCTTTTACCGCCACGCCCGTTGCGATCACAGCGATACCCGACATGTGGTGGCCGCCGAATGACAGTGCGATGCCTGCCATCATCAGCCCAACCATGAGCATCTCGTTGTGAACGCCACCCATCAGGTGGATGATCACCAGCGGGTTCAGCACGCAGATCCACAGCGCGGCTGCTCCGCTGGCGCCGACGTGGCGGGCGATCTTCGGCGCCGCCCAGATCAGTAGAGCCAAGCCAGGCAGCATGCACAACCGCAGCAGCATCGTCCCGGCGACGACGTCGTCGCCCACCAGCAACGTGACGAACTTCGCCACCAGAATGAACGCCGGACCATACGGTGCCGTGGTCGTCGTCCAAATCGGACTGACGTTGTCTAGCAGCAAGTTTGGATTGTCGACTGGTCCGACGACGTAAGGGTCAAAGCCGTCACGCAGCAATGCGCCCTGGGCCAGGTACGAGTAGGTATCGCGGCTGAAAACCGGAACGCTGAGCAGCAGCGGCGTCAGCCAGAATCCAGTGGTGGCTATCATCGTGTACTCGTTGGCGGTGCGATCGACCACTCGTCGGCCCAGCCATAGCCAGGCCATCAGCATCAGCGCCACACCTGTCCACAGCAGCACTGAGGACAGCACTAGTCCGTGCCCGAACCGCAGCCAGGACAGGTGAATCGATTCGAGCAACGAATCGTGAAGTTGGGTGCTGCCAGCGCCGAGTCCGCCAATGGCGATCAGGACTGCACCGAACGCTCCAACCAGCGCGGGTCGCGCCTCCGGGGAGAGCGTGAACTCCTTCAGCCGCCCCAAGTGCGGCAGGATGCGCTGCGCAAAATACTCTGACAGACCGGTTCTCGGGGCCTGGGCCGGCGCGGGTGTGTTCATTCTCCTAGGCGGACCGGTTCGCGGCCAATCTTGCGAGTTCGGCGAGTCCCGTTTTGGCCCGTTCGTCGATAGGTGCGGTATCGAGGATGTCAAGTGCGCGCCGGGATAGTTTGTCGATTCTGGCCTCGACGGCCGTGAGCGCGCCCACCGACTCGATCGCCAGACACACCTCCTTGACCTGCGCATCCGTCAGCTCGGTTCCGATCGACGTACGAAACAGCTCGGCTGCTGCGGCGTCGTGCTTCTCGGCGAGCTCGACGGCTTCGGCCAACAGGACGGTGCGTTTGCCCGACCGCAGGTCGTCGCCGGAAGGCTTGCCGGTTACGGCCGGGTCGCCGAACAGTCCAAGGACATCATCGCGCAGTTGGAAGGCGACGCCCAGGCTGGTACCGAGCTCGTGGAAGGCCTCCAGGACCTCGGGGCAGTCGGCGGCAGCGGCCGCCCCTAGCTGCAATGGACGCGAGATGGTGTAGGAGGCCGTCTTGTAGATGTTGACGGTCAGAGCTGATTGGACCGTCTCGTCGCCGCTGGACTCGGCGACGATATCAAGATATTGACCGCCGAGGACTTCGGTGCGGATCGCCGCCCACACGCGCTGCACGCGCCGGTAGGCGTCGAGGCCGATTGCGGCCGTCGCGACGATGTCGTCGGCCCATACCAGGGACAGATCGCCGAGCAGGATCGCCGCGGAGACACCGAACTGCTCGGATGACCCGCGCCAGTTGTGGCTGCGATGGCGTTCGGCGAAAATCCGGTGGACGGTGGGTAGGCCGCGCCGGGTGGCAGAAGCGTCGATGACGTCGTCGTGCGCCAGTGCGCACGCGTGTAACAGTTCCAATGCCGAAAAGAGTCTGAGCACTCCAGGCCCCGGCTCGGTGCCGGCCACCGCACGCCAGCCCCAGTAAGCGAAGGCCGGGCGGAGCCGCTTGCCCCCGCGAAGGACGAACTCTTCGAGTGCCGCGGTTAGCACCGCATAATCCGCACCAATGTAGGCGGCGTCACGGCGGCGATCACGCAGGTAATCCCGCAGCTGGTCGGTCACGGCCGCGGCCAGTTCGACAGCTGACGGTGCCGCTGAATCCACGCTCAGCGGGCGCCCCTTTCTGTGCTCGTCCAAGTCGGTCACACTTTGCCCCCGAGTGTCTTCAGAGTAGAGCCTGCAACCGTAGTTGTGGCAAGCCAGGCGCCACGCGTCGGCAATTGGTGGTTGGCGTACTTATCGCGGCTCGTCTTGGGGCGCACCGAGTCGTGGGGAACGGTCCCGATTCGCGTAGGCGATCGCGCCGATGATGCCTGCGACCAGGAACGAACTCATCGCCAGCCAGATCGCGGCACTGGTGAACGATCGCGCGCTCGGATCGGTGTAGCGCGCTTGGGCGTTCATTGTGCTGACCACGCCCGGCCGGAGTTTCCACTCGACGATGTCGGTGGAGATTTGTTCACCGTTGGTCGAGGTCACTTCGCCGGGAAAGGAGACACTCAGCGATACTTCGGCCTCGGAATCGCTGAGTGAAGTGAGATCTGCGCGGCCATCGAGGATCACTCGGTCGCCGGCCCGCCGCAACGAGATATCGACGCCGGCTGCGTCGCGGTTCATATTCGCCAACTGGGGTAATTCGGCGAAGGTGAGGTCGGAGAACACCGCCTGGGTTCCCACGTAATCGTCACGGCTGTATTCCGAAACTGCGACCTTCTGCGCGAACGGCAGGTTGTTGAGTAGTTGCGGACCTTTGTAGTCGGCGTCGCGGGCAATTGCCGCGGCAACGATCTGTCCCGACACCCGGTCATCGGGTGACACGGTGATCGACGCCCTGATCCGCACACAGCCGATCAGTGAAGGAGCGACGATCAGCAGCAACAAAACCAGGGTGAGAACACGCTTGCCGGTGCGGTGACGGGTCGACACCAGGTCATCGTGCCAGATGCGCTACCCCAGGGGGAGTGAGCGACCCAGGATCGCGAATGTCCGGGAATCGCCCGCGAAGCGGTAGCCGCAAATTATGTCGATGAAGCCGAGTCGGCGGTATAGCCGCCATGCGCGGTTGGCTTCTCCGTTGATTTCCGGCGTGGACAGCAGGACGTGGCGCTCTCTGCGGTTGTCGAGTAGCCGGCGGACCAGCGCCTCACCGAGCCCGCGACCCTGGGCACGTGGGTGGATGTGCAGCTCGGTCAGCTCGAAATAGTTGTCCATTAGCTCCGAGATGTGTGCA
>DAOUYK010000271.1 GCA_030666145.1 Mycolicibacterium sp.
GGAATTAGCGGCCTCAATGGTCGGGCAAGTCCAGTCGAGCCCGGTCGTAATGGACCGACTTCTTGCCCAGTGCGCGAAGGGGACCAGTGCGCGGGGGTTCGGTGTGCGGGTCGCGTCCGGCACACCACCGGAGTTCCGGGCGCCGGTCACCGCCGCGTGGGAGATCATCTACAAGTACTACTGCCCGCAAGCGGCGAGCAGCTGATGATCGGCCCCCGACTCTCAAGAGAGCGGAACGTGCTCTCGGTGTCACGAGCGTGTCACAACTCCCCGATAACTCCCCTGGCGAACCGCTACGGACGCCAGCGGGCCTGAGCGACCGAATGTGCAGGTCAATCAACACGATTCAGCCACACAAGCCACACACCCGCGAACGCCCAAGTACCGCCGCGGACGGTTAGGAGCTGACTACGGATCAGAAGGTTGGGAGTTCGAATCTCTTCGGGCGCACTTAGATTTAAGGCTCTGACTTGCTGCTTAGCGAGTTGGGTTGCCATCCGCCCACGTGGGGGCATGCGCGCCCGTTATAGCGGCCTAGTCTTTCGGTCCGCCGAGAGCTCGCAACCTTTGCTCCGCGTCGGCTGCGAGCTGCCGGGTTAGCTCTGCTGCACCGACTTCGCGGTGCAGACTGGCGGCTTGCCCGGACCACAACGAGGAGAAGTCGCTGGCCCCCTGTGCTTCGGCGCTTTGTTTCAGTGGCGCCAGGGCCCGGCCAGCGGTCGGAAACGGTGGCGCCTGGTCCGACATCGGACCGATCTCTCGTACCAGCCGGTTTACCAGCGATCGCGCCGGTCTGCCGGAGAACACGTTCGTCAATGCGGTTCGGTCATCACGGGCACCGCGCAGCGCAGCACGATGAAGATCTGTGATCAGTGATTCCGGTGTGAAGAGATAGCCGGTGCCGATTTGAGCGCCCACCGCGCCGAGCGCGAAAGCGGCGGCAATTCCTCTCCCATCAGCAATCCCACCCGCGGCCACGACCGGCACCGTTACTGCATCGACAACCTGGGGTACCAGGGCAAAAGTGCCCGGCTGTGTGGCGATGTCGTCAGTCAGAAACATTCCCCGATGGCCGCCTGCTTCGCATCCCTGAGCGATGATCGCGTCACAACCGCGCTCCTCAAGCCACTGCGCTTCTTCCACGGTGGTTGCTGAGCTGAGCACGAAGCAGCCGGATGACTTCACGCGGGCCAGAAGCACTTCGTCGGGAAGTCCGAAATGAAAGCTCACTACTTCCGGTCTGTACTGTTCCACGATCTCGCACGCTGCTTCGTCGAAAGGCGTGCGATTAACGGCAGGAGGGAGGTCGGACGCCTCCAAACCAGCCTCCGCGTAGTAGCCAGCTAGTTGTTGTCGCCACGCCACATCGCAATCGGTGTCGGGCTGCGGCGGTGTGTGGCAGAAAAAATTGACATTCAGAGGCCTTGCAGTCCTTTGCCGTATGGCCTCGATCTCTGCCCGAACTTTGGCGGCGTCGAGCATGGCGCACGGGAGTGAGCCGAGTCCGCCGGCTTCGCTGACCGCGATCGCCATGTCAGAGCCAGCTGCCCCCGCCATGGGCGCTTGAATGATTGGTAGTTCGATACCGATTCGATCAAGCAATCTGTGATCAGGCCACATCCCGTCCGCTCCCCCCGTCAGCACGGCGTCACTTCTCGGCTTGTCGGAGTTTAGATTGGTGTTCGTCACATTGAGTAGTCGGGCAGTTCAAAATCGTCCCGAAAGGTGCGCGCCACAAACAAATTTGCCACGGTCGGAATTTGGGCAGCGCGCATTCCGAGGTTGCGCAGCCAAATCCCCAGCTTGGTCTCGGCGGCGAAAAAGCCGACCATGCGCAGCGCACCGTCCTGTTTCCCCACGACGAACGAGCGAAGCCGCCTTTCATACTCAGCGAAGGCTCTGGCATGGTCGCCGTTGGCAGCGTGGAGTTCGCCGGCTAGAACGTAGGCCTCCAGCATCGCCAGTCCGGTTCCCTCACCGGCAAGCAACGACGCGCAGGCCGCTGCGTCGCCGACCAGCGCCACCCGGCCCCGCGACCATCGATCGAGGCGAATCTGGCTGATGACGTCGTAGTACACGTCCTCTGCTCCGTCGACCGCGGCAAGGATCTGCGGGCATTCCCAGCCCGCGTCGCTGAACTCCGCACGGAGCCACTTCCGGCAGGCATCGACATCACCGGCTTCACAGGGGTTTTCGGCTCGCCCCACGAAGAGGAACAGCGTGCGATCGTTGCGCAGGGCGAACCGGCCGACCTGGCGTCCCGGGACGCTATAGGTGACGTAGGTCAGTTCGTCGCGTGGCCGGTAGCCGCTGACGACGCATGCGGCCACCATGCAGCCCAGGAAGCGCTCGTGCGTATCCCTGTGCGCGAAGGTCAATTGACGCACCGTGGAATGCAGGCCGTCGGCACCGACGACGAGATCGACTTCCCGTTCGGGCGAGTTGGCGAACGTCAATCCGACACCGTCGGGTCCGTCGTCGATGGCGGTGATCGTGTCGCCGAAGACGGTCTCGACGTCATCGGCGACAGGGGCGTAAATCTCGGCTGCGAGGTCGGAGCGAGCGATGCTGGTGTAGGTCCCGTTGGTGGCGCGGCGGAACGCGTCGACTGACACCTCGGCCTGCTTGCGGCCGGCCGAGTCGACCGCGCGCAGGGATTGCACCTGATAGCCGGCGTCGCGAACGGCGGCCTCGATGCCCATGCGCTGGGCGACCTCGTAGCCCAGTCCCCAGAAATCGATGACGTAGCCGCCGGTGCGCAATGTGGGTGCATGCTCGATCAACGTCGGGACGTGGCCGGCGCGGCATAGCCAGTAGGCGAGCGTCGGGCCCGCAATGCCCGCACCGCTAATCGCGATTCTCACGTAGTCCTCCGATCGGCAGAGTCCAAGGAGTCGCGGTCGTGTACACACACCCATTGCGTCAGTCAACCGTCGGCAGCCCCGCCGGCATGGCAATCTTTGCAGACATGGAGAACAAGCCGCCCACCGCGACAATCACGGCCGCCCACCAAAAGCACCTGAGAAACCTGCCGTTCGGGGATACCAGGGACTTCCAGGACGCTGACCGAGGGTTCATCGCAGCCAAACACCCGTGTGTCATCAAGGCCGCCGACGGGCGGGTCGTGTGGGACAACGATGTCTACGGTTTCCTTGCCGGTGAAGCCCCGACCACCGTGCATCCCAGCCTTTGGCGGCAGTCGCAGCTGGTGGCTAAGCAGGGTCTCTACGAAGTTGTTGAGGGCATCTACCAGGTGCGTGGATTGGACTTGTCGAACGTCACGTTCATCGAAGGCGACAGCGGGATCATCGTGATCGATCCGCTGGTGTCCACCGAGACTGCGGCCGCGGCGCTGGCGCTATACCGGCAGCATCGGGGCGATCGTGCCGTCAAAGCCGTGATCTACACCCACAGCCACGTCGACCATTTCGGTGGTGTGCTCGGGGTGACAACGCAGGCCGACGTCGACGCGGGCGAGGTCGCCGTCCTCGCCCCGGAGGGCTTCACCGAGCACGCCGTCCAGGAGAACGTTTACGCCGGCACGGCGATGGCGCGCCGGGCCGGCTACATGTATGGCGCCGCCCTAGACCGGGGGCCGCAGGGACAGGTGGGTTGTGGGCTCGGGCAGACCCCGTCGAATGGCGAGGTAGCCATCATCGTGCCCACCGTCGACATCTGCGAGACGGGTGAGAAGCACACTATCGATGGCGTCCAGATCGAGTTCCAGATGGCACCGGGCACCGAGGCACCCGCGGAGATGCACTTCTACTTCCCCGGTTACCGGGCGCTGTGCATGGCGGAGAACGCCACCCACAATCTGCACAACCTGCTGACCCTGCGCGGCGCCCTAGTTCGGGACCCGCACAGCTGGGCGGGCTATCTCACCGAGGCAATCGACACCTTCACCGACCGTGCCGACGTCGTATTCGCCTCGCACCACTGGCCCACCTGGGGCCAAGAGCGGATCGTCGAATTCCTTTCGCTGCAAAGGGATCTGTATGCCTACCTGCACGACCAAACTCTGCGCCAGCTAAACCAGGGATACACCGGTATCGAGATAGCCGAGACTTTCTCGATGCCGCCCGCGCTGGACCGTGCCTGGCAT
>DAOUYK010000045.1 GCA_030666145.1 Mycolicibacterium sp.
AACCGGTTGCACAGTCAGTTTGGCGGCGCCTTCACCATCAACGCGACAGCGGTATTCGACTATCCGACCATCGGAGGGCTGGCCGAGTATCTGGTGGCTCAGCTGCCCGATGCGGATTCGCCGCCGTCCGAGGCACAAGCCTCTACCCCAGAAGATTCACCAGCCGAGGCCCAATCCGGTACCGCAGACGATTCACCGGACGAGACCCATTCCGGTACCGCAGAAGATTCACCGGCCCAGGCGCAATCGGTTACCGCACACGATTCAACGGCCGAGGCGCAATCGTTTACGGCAGAAGAGGAAGCGGCTGCAGATACCCCTCAAGGGGCTGCAGACTGACGGTGGCGACTGTCCGCGAGCAGTGGCCCGTGCAGAAGTCGGTGTTCATCACCGAGGCCGCGACCGGTATCGGCCGGGCGACCGCGTTGTTGTTCGCCAGGCATGGCTACCTGGTCGGCGGATACGACATCGATGAACCGGGGCTGCAACTGCTGGGCGAAGACATCACGGCCGTAGGTGGCGTCGGAGTCGTCGGGCATCTCGACGTCAGCGATGCCCACGAGGTGTCTGCGCGGCTCTCCGAGTTTGTCTCGACCGCCGGTGGTCGTCTCGACGTGCTGATCAACAACGCCGGCCTCCTGAACGCCGGGCCCTTCGAAGATATCCCCGTCGCGGTGCACCACCGTACGATTGATGTCAACATCAAAGGCGTCCTCAACGGGTTGCACGGCGCGTTCAAGTTCCTCCGGACCACGCCGGGCGCGGTGGTGGTTAACCTCGGCTCGGCGTCGGCTATATACGGTCAGGCTGAACTCGCCAACTACAGCGCCACCAAGTTCTACGTCCGGGCAATCACCGAGGCGCTTAACCTTGAGTGGAGCGACCACGACATTCGGGTCATCGATATGTGGCCGCTGTTTGTTCATACGGGGATGGTCCGTGGCCTCAGGACCGGCACCACCGATTCGCTCGGCATCCGGTTGAGCCCGCAGGACATCGCCGAGGACATCCTGGCGGCGGTCGACCCGACCTGTTCGCGGCGGCTCGTCCGGCAGGTGCACTACCCGGTCGGCACCCAGGCCAAGGTGCTGACACTAGGTGCCCGGTTCTCGCCGGCGTGGCTCAGCCGGCTGGTGAACAAGCGGCTGGCGCACAGGTAGTCGGTCCGACGACCGGCGGGTGGCTTCCACCTCTGGAAAGGTGTGGATCCCCCAGATCCGTCTACATCCCGTTCATTGGCGGCCTGAAGTGACTATCATCACAACTTGGCAAACTCGCAGCTCAGAGGCACAAAATGGCCCGATTTCGCGGCCCCGCCCAACTGCTGGGTTGGTTCGCCGAGGCTAAATTCCTCACAGACCTGTTGCTTTGACGTTACCAGCCGGTATAGTTATGCCCAGTTACTGGTGGGTAACTTATTTGGAAGTACCCAACCGCATGCGGCGTTCTCAACGAGGAGGAAACGTGAGCCACTACAAGAGCAATGTTCGTGACCAGGTATTCAACCTGTTCGAAGTCTTCGGTATGGACAAGGTCCTTGGCGCCGGCGACTACACCGACTTTGACGTGGAAACCGCGACCGAGATGCTGTCCGAGATCGCGAAGCTGGCCGAGGGCCCTGTGGCGGCATCGTTCGCCGAGGGTGATCGCAACCCCCCGGTGTTCGACCCCCAGACACACTCGGTGAAACTGCCCGAGGAATTCAAGACCTCCGTGCGCGCCGTACTCGACGGCGGCTGGGACAAGCTCGGAATCGAGGAGGAGCTCGGCGGCACACCGATGCCCAGTGCCCTGGCCTGGGCCCTGCAGGAGCACATCCTCGGCGCCAATCCCGCCGTCTACATGTATTCGATGGGCGCCGGATTCGCCCACATCTTCTACCAACTTGCGACCGATGAGCAGAAAGAGTGGGCCAAACTGGCCGCCGATCGCGGCTGGGGCTCCACCATGGTGCTCACCGAGCCGGACGCCGGCTCGGACGTGGGCGCCGGACGCGCCAAAGCCGTACAGCAGCCTGACGGAAGCTGGCACATCGATGGCGTGAAGCGCTTCATCACATCGGGCGACTCCGACGATCTTGTCGAGAACATCATGCACCTGGTGCTGGCCCGTCCCGAGGGCGCAGGCCCGGGCACGAAGGGTCTGTCGCTGTTCTTCGTACCCAAGTTCCTGTTCGATCCGGAGACGGGCGAGCCGGGCGAGCGCAACGGTGTATTCGTCACCAACGTCGAACACAAGATGGGCCTCAAGGTTTCCACCACGTGTGAGCTCTCACTGGGCCAGCACGACATTCCCGCCAAGGGCTGGCTGGTCGGCGAGGTGCACGACGGCATCAAGCAGATGTTCGACGTCATCGAGCAGGCTCGGATGATGGTAGGCACCAAGGCCATCGCCACGCTGTCCACCGGCTACCTGAACGCGCTGGAGTACGCCAAGACGCGCGTGCAGGGTGCAGATCTGACCCAGATGACCGACAAGACCGCGCCACGGGTGAGCATCACCCACCACCCAGACGTTCGCCGATCGCTGATGACCCAGAAGGCCTACGCCGAGGGTTTGCGTGCGCTCTACCTGTTCACCGCAACCCACCAAGACGCAGAGGTGGCCAAGGCGCTGCACGGCATCGAGCCCGAGCTGGCGGTCAAGGTCAACGACCTGCTGCTGCCGATCGTCAAGGGCGTCGGCTCCGAACAAGCCTACGCCAAACTCACCGAGAGCCTGCAGACCTACGGTGGGTCCGGCTTCCTGCAGGACTACCCGATCGAGCAGTACATCCGGGACGCCAAGATCGATTCCCTCTACGAGGGCACCACCGCCATCCAGGCGCAGGACTTCTTCTTCCGCAAGATTGTCCGCGACAAGGGCGTGGCGCTGGGACACCTCGCCGGCCAGATCGAGGAGTTCGTCAAGGCGGAGACCGGTAACGGCCGTCTCAAGACCGAGCGTGCGCTGCTGGCAACCGCGCTGGAAGATGTCCAGTCGATGGCCGCCTCGCTGACCGGCAACCTGATGGCATCGCAAGAGGACCCGAGCAGCATCTACAAGGTCGGCCTGGGTTCCGTGCGCTTCCTGATGAGCGTTGGCGACCTGGTTCTAGGCTGGCTGCTGCAACAGCAGGCGGCGGTGGCAATCGAGAAGCTCGACGCCGGAGCCGGGGAGAACATGGGGGCTGATGACCGCGCCTTCTATGAAGGCAAGGTGGCGGTCGCATCGTTCTTCGCCAAGAATTTCCTGCCGCTGCTCACCAGCACTAGGTCGATCGTGGAGAACCTGGACAACGAAGTTATGGAACTGGACGAAGCGGCCTTCTAGGCTGTTCCCGCCGCATCGTCTCGAGACGCCCCCGGACTCTTCCCGGGGGCGCCTTGCTTTGTCTTCCCGGGAGCGCCTTGCTTTGAGAGCCAACAATCGCGGGCAGCATGCGGGAGGACGCCTGCAGGGGCCGGGCTACCTCGTGGCACCCAGTGGTGGTTCCGACTAGTGGTACCGAGTAGTGGCACCAGCCGAAAAAGGGCGGGTTCGGGAGGACATTGGGCGCGTCTCGATCACTCCCGCGCAGCCGACTTTCATCCCTCACCGACTCTTTTTGGGCCAGTTACGCCCGAACCTGTCGTAACAACAATCATACCGCTGTGACTGGTATCACACCCGCTCTATCCAGTGCTCAGGAATCCTTGCTCCGCATGAGCGCACGGGTACGGGAGCGCCCCTCAGCAGACGGGTCGAACGGTGCCCCTACAAACTCGTCGACTCCGGCGGCGACCAGTTCATCAAGCTGTTGGGAGACCGTCTGCTCATCGCCGATGATCGCCGCATCCTCGGGCCCGGCGAAGCCCTCGCGGTCCAGCATTGCGCGGTAGGAAGGAAGGGTCCCGTACACCGCGAACTGCTCGGCAGCCTGACGACGGAGGGCATCGGCATCGTCGGTGACGCTGACCGGCAACGCCGCCACAACCCGCACCGCACCCTCAGTGCGGCCCGCGTCGGCCGCAGCCTGCCGCAACGATGGTCCGACGTGATCAGCCAGGGTCGCCGGGCCGGTCATCCAGGTACAGGTGCCCGATGTTCGGCGCCCCGCCAGCCGCAGCATCTGGGGCCCCAGCGCCGCGATGTACACCTCTGGCCGTGGTGCGCGGGGAATCACCAAGGCGCCGCGGGTGGTAACGGTCTCCCCTGCGGCATTGACCGGTTCGCCGGCAAGTAGCGGGAGCAACCCGTCGAGGTACTCATTGAGCCTGCGCACCGGCCTGTCCCACGGAATGCCCCACATCCCTTCGGTAACCGCCGCGTGGGTCATGCCGAGTCCTAGCAGGAACCGTCCGCCGGAGGCGAGGCTGACCGTCAACGCGCGCTGCGCCATCTGCATCGGGTGCTGGTTCTGGATCGGGACCACACCGCTGGCCGCCTCAATCGCGTCGACCTCCCGCAGGGCAATTGCCAGCACGGTGAGAAGGTCGGGCTCATAAGGCAGTTGACTCATCCACACCCGGCGGAAGCCCTCGTCCCGCAACTGGGCCAAATTGGCGATTGTCGCGTCGATCGATGAGCCTTGCGCGGAATCGACACCGCTGAGCTGTCCAAACATGCTGATCTGCATGTTCTGAATCTAGCCTCAACAATTTAGAGCCCCGTGTTGCCGTCGGGTCGGGGGGTCAGACGGCAACACGGAGCTATCCCATGTATCGATCGTTTACCGCCGGGCGTTACAGCGCCTCGATCGCTTTATCAGGCCTCCAGGATGGCCGTCACACCCTGACCTCCGGCGGCGCACACGGAAATCAGGCCCCGCACGGGTTGCCCTGTCTGGGCCTTCTTGTCCGACAGCTGCTTCGCCAGCTGGGCAAGGATCCGGCCACCGGTCGCAGCGAACGGGTGCCCTGCGGCCAGGGAGGAGCCGTTGACGTTGAGCTTGGACCGATCGATCCGGCCCAGCGCACCGTCCAGCCCCAGACGCTCCTTGCAGTACTCCTCGGATTCCCAAGCCGCCAGCGTGGCCAACACCACGGACGCGAACGCCTCGTGGATCTCGTAGAAGTCGAAATCCTGCAGCGTTAAACCGTTGCGGGCCAGTAGACGCGGCACCGCATACGTCGGTGCCATCAACAGCCCGTCGCGGCCGTTGACGTAATCCACCGCGGCAGTCTCACCGTCGACGAAGTACGCAAGCACCGGGATCCCGTGCTCGACAGCCCACTGCTCTGAGGACAGCAGCGCCACCGATGCGCCGTCTGTCAGCGGGGTCGAGTTGCCGGCCGTCATCGTCGCATCACCGTCGCGCATCCCGAAGACCGGCTTGAGCTTGGCCAGCTTCTCGGGCGAGGAATCGGCACGCAGGTTGTTGTCCCGAAAGAGCCCGAGAAACGGGGTGACGAGATCGTCGAAGAATCCGCGGTCGTAGGCGGCGGCCATCTTGCGGTGGCTGGCCGCGGACAGCTCGTCCTGGTCGACGCGCTTGACGCCCATCTCCTTGGCGGTGATTGCGGCATGCTCGCCCATCGACATGCCGGTTCGGGGCTCGCTGTTGACCGGGATCTCCACGCCTACCGAGGCGGGCAGCTTGCCCACCAGCTTGAGCCGGTCGACGTTCGACTTCGCGCGCCGCAGGCCCAACAGGGTCCGGCGCAGATCATCGCCGAACGCGATGGGCGCATCCGATGCGGTGTCCACGCCACCTGCCGCGGCAACCTCGTAGCGACCCAGCGCGATCCCGTCGGCCGCTACGGTCGCCGACTGCAGACCGGTGCCGCAGGCCTGCTGCAGATCGAACGCCGGCGTGTAGGACGACAGCGAGCTGCCCAACACGCATTCACGCATCAAGTTGAAGTCGCGGCTGTGTTTGAGCACCGCGCCACCGATCACGACGTCGAGTTTTTCGCCATTAAGGTTGAACCGGTCGGCCAGACCGTCTAGCACGGCGGTGAACATGTCCTGGTTAGATGCGTTCGCATAGGCCCCGTCGGAGCGCGCGAAAGGGATCCGGTTGCCTCCGAGGATCGCTACCCGGCGGGTTGTCTTGTTGTCAGCCACGTGTGCCTCCCGGCGTCGCGAGGATCATTGGGGTGTCGAGAGTCATACTACCCACCGTTATTACTCTGGAGTAAGTTCATTGTCGACACACAGCTCGCCCCGCACCGGTTACTCCGTTGCGGTTGATGATGTACCTCGGATTTCGAAAGGCAGCACTGTGGCTTCCGATCTACTCACACAAGTCGTCAACTCCGGCCCGGGATCTTTTCTGGCCAAGCAACTGGGCGTCCCGCAACCGGAACCGTTGCGCCGCTATAAGCGTGGCGAACCGCCATTGCTCGGCTCCCTGCTGATCGGCGGTCAAGGGCGTGTCGTGGAGCCGATGCGCGCTGCGCTGGCCGAGGACTACGACGTGGTCGCCAACAACCTGGGCGGCCGGTGGGCGGACTCATTCGGCGGACTGGTGTTCGACGCCACCGGGATCACCGAACCCGAGGGCCTCAAGGCGCTCTACGAATTCTTCACTCCGCTGCTGCGCAACCTGGCCCCGTCCGGCCGTGTCGTCGTCATCGGCACTACGCCTGAGGAAACTGGCAGCGTCGGAGAACGCGCCGCCCAACGCTCACTGGAGGGGTTCACGCGCTCGGTGGCCAAGGAGCTGCGCAACGGAGCGACCGCCACGCTGGTCTACCTGTCGGCGGACGCGAAACCGGCTGCCACAGGATTGGAGTCCACGCTGCGGTTCGTTCTGTCCTCAAAATCGGCCTACGTCGACGGCCAGGTGTTCCGGGTCGGCGCGGCCGACTCGGTCCCGCCGACGGACTGGGACAATCCGCTTGCCGACAAGGTCGCGGTCGTGACTGGCGCAGCCCGTGGAATCGGCGCGACCATCGCCGAGGTGTTCGCGCGCGACGGTGCCCAGGTGATCGCTGTCGACATCGAGGGCGCAGCGGAAGCGCTCGCAGAAACCGCCGCCCGGGTCGAAGGCACCGCGCTGACCCTGGACGTCACGGCCGCCGAAGCAGTGGACCGCATTACCGAGCACCTCAAACAGCACTACGGGGACTCAGACGGTCGCCTCGACATCCTGGTCAACAACGCAGGCATCACGCGAGACAAGCTGTTGGCCAACATGGACGAGAGCCGCTGGGACTCCGTCATTGCGGTGAATCTGCTTGCGCCTCTTCGCCTTGCCGAGGGCCTGGTCGGCAATGGGACCATCGGCGCAGGTGGCCGGATTATCGGCTTGTCGTCGATGGCGGGTATTGCGGGCAACCGGGGGCAGACGAACTACGCCACCACCAAGGCGGGCATGATCGGGCTCACCGATGCTTTGGCGCCCCAGTTCGCCGAGAAGGGCATCACCATCAACGCGATTGCCCCTGGATTCATCGAAACCAAGATGACTGAAGCTATTCCGCTGGCCACTCGCGAGGTAGGTAGAAGACTGAACTCGCTGTTCCAGGGGGGCCAGCCGGTGGATGTCGCTGAGGCCATCGCCTACTTCGCCAGCCCGGCGTCCAACGCAGTCACCGGCAACACGATCCGGGTCTGCGGCCAGGCCATGCTGGGCGCATGAGCGACCACCAGCAGCCGTCAGGCTTGAAGAACCTGCTTCGCGCCGCCGCGGGCGCACTGCCCTTCGTGCCGCGCGGCGACACCGTGCCCGACCGCACACTGAAGGTTGAGCAGCTGAGTATCGATCCTGTCAACGTGGCCCTGTACGCGAACGTCACCGGCCTCCGGTTCGACAACACAGTGCCGCTGACCTATCCGTTCGCACTGACTTTTCCCACGGTGATGTCACTTGTAGCCAGCTTCGACTTCCCCTTCGCAGCAATGGGTTCGGTGCACGTAGAGAACCACATCACCCAGTATCGGCCTCTCGCTGTCAGTGACACCGTGGACGTGGCCGTGCACGCCGAGAATCTGCGTGAACATCGCAAGGGCCTGCTCGTTGACATCGTGACCGATGTCAACGTTGGCAACGACACCGCGTGGCATCAGGTGACGACGTTCCTGCACCAGCAGCGGACCAGCCTGTCGGCTGAGCCCAAGCCGCCACCACCGAAGCAGCCCAAGCTGGGGCCACCCAACGCCGTGCTGCGCATTACGCCGGGACAGATCCGCCAGTACGCGGCAGTGGGAGGGGATCACAACCCTATTCACACGAACGGAATGGCCGCCAAGTTGTTCGGTTTCCCGACCGTGATTGCGCACGGGATGTACAGCGCGGCTGCCGTTCTGGCGAATATCGAAGGTCAGCTTCCGGATGCGGTGAGGTACTCGTTGCGGTTCGCCAAGCCAGTTGTGCTGCCGGCCCGCGCAGGCCTTTGGGTAGACCGCGACAGCGACGGCTGGGAGCTGACGCTGCGGAACCTACCCAAGGGTTACCCCCACTTGTCCGGGTCGGTGACACCGATCTGAGACGGGACGGCGGCGCACTCGACGACTTCGGGATTACTACCGAATCCCCAGCCAGGTGAGCTCGAATCTGCAGTTAGTCGACAGGTCCGGCTTTAACTCTTGCGGGCGGCGCCGACGAAGATCCCACCGCCGAAGCGCGGTTCGAACCGGCCCTTTCCATGCAGTCCATGGCGAGCGAGCTCGTCAGCGAATTCATCTGCCTCGAATCGATTCTCGCGCGAATGATCTGTGAAGGCGCGCAGCGGCCAGCTATCAAACAGCCATCGTGACACCTCCTCGAACAGCACCAGCCCGCCGGGGCGCAGCACTCGGGAGATTTCTGCCACAGCGTGCTGCCAGTCGGGGACGTGGTGGATGATTCCGAAGTCAACGACGGTATCGAGAGCGTTGTCGGGTTCGTTGATTTCGCACACATCGCCGACAGACAAGGATGCGGGGCGCCCGTGTAGCCGCCTGCGGGCCAATTCCACCATCGACTCGTCGAGATCGAAGGCTGTGACGCTGTCTGCTCCGAGTCGGTCGAGGATCACTTCGACGCCGATGCCGCGGCCACACCCAACCTCTAGCACCCGCTGGCCCGACAGTGCGCCACCTGCCAGCCGCCGGAACCAGGCCGCCTCACGATGGTGTTGGTGCGCGGCCCTCAGCGGGTTGTTCATGGCCGCGCGCTCGACGGCGTTGAGTTTCATGGCATTCCTTTTGTTAGTCGTTGCCCTGTTCAAGGTGCCCGCGCCACGACTACGGTAAACCACTTTCGCCTGCTCAAGCGAGGCAGATAGCCCGAGAGTCCGTTGACAGCGTGGCGGGACTCTGTTCCTATTCCGTTGTGCGGAACGTGTTGAATACGCACCATGGCAATTCAGCCGGCGCTCGCCGACATTGATTTCACCGATTTGGACAACTTCGCCCACGGATTCCCGCACCATCTCTTCGCGATCCATCGCGCGAAAGACCCAGTTTTCTGGCACGAGCCGACCCAACACACCCCCGATGGCGAAGGCTTCTGGTCGGTCGCAACCTACGCAGAAACGATGCAAGTCCTGCGCGCACCTGAGATCTTCTCCTCGGCCGCTGGCGGTGACCGAGCTTTTGGTGGCACCTTGCTCCAAGATCTGCCGATCGCAGGCCAGGTACTCAACATGATGGACGATCCCCGGAATGCCCACATTCGTCGCTTAGCCAGCTCAGGACTAACGCCGCGCATGATGGTCCGGGCCGAAGACGATCTGCGGTCCCGAGTTGCTGGTCTCATCGAAAAGATCGAACCCGGGGTGCCCTTCGACTTCGTGCCCGACATCGCAGCCGAACTACCGATGCAGATGATCTGCATCCTGCTGGGAATCCCCGAATCGGATCGGTACTGGCTGTTCGAGATGGTCGAGCCAAGCTTCGACTTTCGTGGATCGCGCACCGCGGCGATCCACCGGCTCAGAGCTGTTGGCCCGCAAGTGCACCGAACCGGCCGACGACATGCTCTCGATCGTGCCGAGCGCCACCATCGACGATCCCGAAGCTCCCGGCTTATCCGACGCCGAGCTCTACCTGTTCTTTCTCTTACTGTTTAGTGCGGGCGCCGAGACCACCCGCAATGCGATCGCCGGCGGTCTACTTGCGCTGGTGCAGCGCCCACACCAACTCCTGAAGCTGCGTGACAATCTCAAACTCGTCACTAGGGCGGCCGAGGAGATGGTGCGGTGGACCTCGCCATCCCCGTCGAAGCGCCGCACCGTCACCAGCGCGACCACTCTCGGTGGAAAGCAGCTCCAGGCCGGCCAGAAGGTTGTCGTCTGGGAAGGCTCGGCGAACCGCGATCCCGCAGTCTTTGACCAGCCGGACCGCTTCGACATCACCCGTAAACCCAACCCTCACCTCGGATTCGGTCACGGAGTGCACTACTGCCTGGGCGCCCACTTGGCCCGGCTAGAACTTCGGACTTTGTTCCAGGAACTGCTTCCTCGAATGGACACCCTCGATGTAGCGAAACCCGTCGAGTGGACGCGCAGCAACCGGAACATCGGAATCCGGCACCTCACAGTCGAATTCAGCCACAGCAGCACAAAAGACGCCCTTGACACGCCCCGACCGCCGCGGGCCGCACCGCGGCGCTAGAGCTGGGTGACGTTCTCCGGCGACCAGTACGCCTTCATCGCGGTGACCTTGGCGTCATCATCGAAGACCATCACATCGATCGGTTCGATCTGCATGCGGCTATCTCCGCCGTCAAGCGTGAGCCGGAACTGAAACGCCGCCTCATGTCCGGCAACGCGCAGTGATACCAACTCAGATTTCCGGTCCAGGTTTTCGATCAGCGAATAAAACCCGTGGATAGCGTGGCGGCCAATGTGTACCTCACCGCCGACGGGATCCTCGACTGTCGCGTCATCGGCGTAGAGCTGCACCAAGTCGTCGGCCCGGCCGTTGGCGATCAACTCGATGTAGCGGTGGACGGCGTCGGTGATGTCCTGGGTGCTCGGCATATCTGGCACGCTACACACTCCGTGCGGCGCTCACTTCGGCAGCGCCGGTAGCTGGCCGATCGCCGACCCGCACCACCATCTTCGGGTAGTTGGTAATCGTCGAAATCTGTTGCCACGCTAATAGCGCGACGTCACAGCGGCTACGTCAGCCCCTCCGATGGCGCACCGCCGGACGCGTCGGCAGGCTTGCCCTTGAGACCCAGCCAGAACAGGTTGATCAGCAGCTGCGCCGCCTCGTCGGCATCGGCGTCGCCGGCGTTGACATGTGAGGCCACCGCCTCACCGGCGCCCACCAGCGCGATGGCCATGAGGTCGAAATCGGTGTCCGGCCCTGGAAATCTGGTGCCGGCGCGCAGCATGCGGCTGACGAGTTCGATGATGCGCTCGCGGCCCTCACGCACAGAGTGGGCGAACCGCTGCGAGCTCGTCGCCTGGGTGTAGAGCACCATCCACGACGCGCGGTTGGCATCGATGTACCTCAAGAACGACAGAACGGCGCTTCGCAATAACTCTTTTGGCGCATCGTCGAAGTCGATCTTGGTACGTACCTCGTCAACGAATCGAGCCAACTCCCGATCCAGGCAAGCGCCGAACAATTCCTCTTTGGAGCCGTAGTAAAGGTAGAGCATGGGCTTGCTGATCTGGGCCTGAGCCGCGATCGCATCCATCGACGTCTCGTGATACCCGTTTACCGAGAATATCTGCACTGCAGCATCGAGCATCTGCTGCTCGCGGACGGCACGCGGTATCCGCTTGGTTCCACCAGCCATGGGATGTGCCTTCCCCATCGATAAGCGACGTGTCCTATCCCAGCGTAAGCATTAAACGGCTCCTCAACCGCCACAGCGCGGGGACGGACCCTTCATTGCGGCGATCCGCATCACCGCAGCGTCGACACCCGCCATCGTCAACTCGCCGGCAGCCACCGCCTTCTCCAAACGGTCGAGTACCGCGGGCACCTCGCCCGTCGTCACCCACAACGCGATGTCAGCTCCGGCCTGAAGTGAGCGCAGCACCGCGTCGGCTAACCCGAACCGGTCGGTGATCGCCCGCATGCTGGAAAGGTCGTCGGTGAACACCGGCCCGTTGAATGGCGGACCGCCGTAGTCTCCTGATCGCAGCAGTGCGTAGGCCGCGGGACTCAGGCTGGCCGGTTCACTCCCGGTCAACCCGGGGATCTCCATGTGTCCGACCATGACGCCTACCGGTGCCTGCGCGGTCAGCGTCCGATAGGGCACCAGGTCGCTGGCCTGTAGGTCGGCCAACGGCGGGGTGACAACGCTGCCAGCGTGCGAATCTCCCGAGGCATTCCCGTGTCCGGGGAAGTGCTTGAGTACCGGCAGCACCCCGGCGTCGCGCAGACCGCGGGCGTAGGCGCCCGCGTAGTCGGTGACCGTAGTGGGATCTGAGCCGAAGGACCGGTCACCGATCGCGGTGTTGGCCGGGGCGTCGGTGACGTCGACAACTGGTGCGAAATCGATGGTTATGCCCAGGTTGCGCATCCGGTGGCCGCGGTCAAGCGCTATGCCGTAGACCTCTTCGGGGGTACTGGTTTGGGCCAGCACCCGCGGCGCGGGCTGCGAACCGATCAGACCGGACAGCCGCGAGACCCGGCCGCCCTCCTCGTCGACGCTGACCGCCAAGCGAAGCGGGGCCGCCGCAGCCGCGACGTCGGCCAGGGAGCCGTCCGTCAGCATGGACAGATCTGTCCAGCTGCCGATCATGATCCCGCCCACGTGGTGGTTGTCCACCACCGCGCGAGCGTCCGCCGAGCCGGTCACCCCGACCATGAGGAGCTGCGCGAGTTTGTCTCGCGTCGACATCGCGGCCGGATCACCGCACGCCGGCGGCGCGGGAGCCGGCGCTGCTGGAGGGGGCGCGAAGTTGGGGGCCTGGCCGGCGGCCATCGACAATGGCGCACTGGATACCGGCGAATCGGCGGTCGACGTGCACCCAAGGGTGAGGGCAGCGGCGGCCGTCACTGCGAGCAGGGCACCAGGGGCTGTCCGTAGAGCTCGGGGCATAACAGAGGACAATAACGGCAGCGGCGTTCTGTTTCGAAACCGTGGTCGGCAACCAGCATCCTCGCGTGCTGGGCGGGGCAGGGCACGGCCGTGATCGAGCCACCCAGACGACGGTGCGTTGCGTGCTACGTTGAGCCGCATGCATCGGTTTCTCGTGCCCTCCAGCGCTAGCATCGTCGTCGGTCTGCTACTGGGGGCGGCCGCCGTGTTTGGGGTGACCTTGATGTTGGAGCAGGACACCAAACCACCGCTGCAGGCCGGCGATCCGGCATCCTCCGTGCTCAACAGGGTCGAGTACGGCGACAGAAGCTAGATCCCGGGTCGCTACGCTCCTGCCCTCTACCGTTAGCCGATCCCGCCAGGGAGCGGTCCAACCACTTTCCCGACGCTGGCTTTGGGGGGCCGCTGCGGCAGCGCTGGTCCTGACATTCGCCCAATCACCCGGGCAGATCTCACCCGACACCAAACTCGATCTCACTGCCAACCCGCTGCGCTTCCTGACCCGGGCATTCAGCCTCTGGAACAGCGAGTTGCCGTTTGGCCAGGCGCAGAACCAGGCATACGGTTACCTGTTCCCGCACGGCGCTTTCTTCCTGGCTGGTGACCTGCTCGGCGTACCCGACTGGGTGACACAACGGTTGTGGTGGGCGTTGCTGCTGACCATCGGCTTCTGGGGCGTGCTGCGGCTGGCCGAAGTCCTGGGCATCGGCAGCCCGACATCTCGGGTTATCGGTGCGGTCGCATACGCGCTCTCACCGCGGGTACTCACCACGATTGGTGCGATCTCATCGGAGACGCTGCCGATGATGCTGGCGCCGTGGGTGCTGCTCCCGGTGGTGATGGCCCTACAGGGCGACACGCGACTACGGTCGTTGGCCGCTCGATCGGGGCTCGCGATCGCTCTTATGGGCGCCGTCAACGCCGTCGCAACGCTGACGGCATGTTTGTGCGCCATCGTCTGGCTGGCTTGCCATCGCCCCAACGCCGTGTGGCGACGCTTCACCGGATGGTGGCTGCTGTGCTTCGTGCTGGCTGTCACCTGGTGGGTCGTCGCGCTGGTGCATCTGGGACGGATCAGCCCACCTTTCCTGGACTTCATCGAGTCCTCCGGTGTCACGACCCGATGGATGTCGCTGACTGAGATGCTTCGCGGCACCAGCGCCTGGACGCCGTATGTGGCGCCCACTGCCACCGCGGGGTCGCCGCTGGTCACCGGGTCGGTAGCGGTGCTGGCAACAACGCTGGTGGCCGCGGGCGGGCTGGCTGGGCTCGCACTGGCGACGATGCCCGCGAAGGGCCGGCTGGTCACGATCCTGATGCTGGGTATCGTGCTGCTGGCCGCCGGGTACGGCGGCGGGCTGGGTTCGCCGATCGCGCATCAAGTCCAGACCTTCCTCGACGCGGACGGCACCCCACTGCGCAACCTGCACAAGCTGGAACCACTGCTGCGCTTGCCGTTGGCGCTCGGACTGGCCCACCTGCTCGGGCGCATTCCACTTCCGGGCAGCGCCCCCCGAGCGGAGTGGCGAAACGCGTTCGCCCATCCAGAGAAGGACAAGCGCGTCGCGGTGGGCATCGTGCTACTGACCGCACTGACCGCGGCCACCTCACTTGCCTGGACCGCCCGGCTGACACCGCCGGGCGCATTCGAGGCGATCCCCCAGTACTGGCAGGACACCGCCGATTGGCTGGACGCCCACAACCGTAGGCACCGCCCGCCAGAAGGGCACGGATCAGGGGAGCCCGGGCGGGTTCTCGTGGTGCCCGGCGCCCCATTCGCCACCCAGGTATGGGGAAACAGCCACGACGAGCCGCTGCAGGTTTTAGGCAACAACCCCTGGGGGGTGCGCGATTCCATCCCGCTGACGCCGCCAGAAACGATCCGCGCGCTGGATTCCGTGCAACGGCTGTTCGCCGCCGGACGTAGTTCTGCTGGTCTCGCCGAAACCCTCGCCCGGCAAGGTATCTCGTACTTGGTGGTGCGCAACGATCTGGACCCCGACTCTTCGAGATCGGCGCGCCCGATCCTGGTCCACCGGGCGATTGACGGTTCGCCCGGCCTGGCGAAGGTAGCCGAGTTCGGCGACCCTGTCGGCCCGGGCACTCTGGACGGGTTCGTCACCGACAGCGGGCTGCGCCCTCGTTACCCCGCAGTCGAGATCTACAAGGTCGACGACGCGAATCCGCGAGAATCTGCGCCATCGGCCCCTTACCTGGCTGACGCCGACGCGATGGCCCGCGTGGACGGCGGCCCAGAGTCGCTGCTGCGGATCGACGAGCGAAGGCGGCTGTCAGGGCTACCAGCACTGGGGCCCATGCTGCTGACTTCAGACGCATTGCGCGCGGGGCTGCCCGCACCGGTTGTCATCGCCACCGACACCCCACTGGCGCGCGAAACCGACTACGGCCGCGTCGACGACCACTCATCGGCAGTCCGCACCGCCGAAGATCCGCGCAACACCTTCAACAGGGTGCCCGACTACCCAGCCGGTGACGCCGATCTCGCCTACGCGCAGTGGGGCGGTGGCCGAATCTCGGCCTCAAGTTCGGCGTCGGACTCCACGGCGCTGCCCGACGTGTCGCCTGCCTCCGCACCTGCGGCGGCCATCGATGGGGATCCATCGACCAGCTGGGTGTCCAATGCGTTGCAGAACGCAGTGGGCCAGTGGCTACAGATCGATTTCGACCACCCGGTCACCAACGCCACCGTCACGATCACGCCAAGTGCCACCGCCGTCGGAGCCCAGGTACGAAGACTGGAGGTAGCGACCGTCAACGGAACCAGCACGGTGCGGTTCGAAGAGCCAGGCAAGCCGGTGACCGTGGCGCTGCCCTATGGCGAGTCGCCCTGGGTGCGCATCACCGCCGTAGCCACCGACGACGGCTCACCCGGTGTGCAGTTCGGTATCACTGACTTCACGGTCACCCAGTACGACGCGAACGGTTTCGCCCACCCCGTCAACCTTCGCCACACCGTGCAGGTTCCCGGTCCGCCGCCGGGTTCGGTTGTCGCCCAGTGGGATCTAGGCTCCGAGCTGTTGGGCCGCGCCGGCTGCGCCGACAGCCCCACCGGCATCCGGTGCGCGACCGCCATGGCATTGGCCTCAGAGGAGCCGGTCAACCTGAGCCGGACCCTGACCGTGCCGCAGCAGACGCAGGTGTTAGCGACTGTATGGGTGCGTGCCCGCCAGGGCCCGAACCTCGCCGATCTCATCGCAGCGCCCGGAAAGGTCAGGGCCGGAGGCGATTCCGACCTGATCGACGTACTCGGTTCGGCCTACGCCGCCACGGACGGGGATCCACGCACGGCGTGGACGGCACCTCAACGTGCCGTGCATCCGCACACTCCGGCGACTCTGGTTCTCGAGCTGCCTGCCCCGCACACCGTGTCTGCGCTGCGGGTGACGCCGAGCCCGTCCGCACTGCCCGCGCATCCGACAATGGTCGCCGTCGACCTCGGAGACGGGCCCCAAGTGCGCCGACTCACCGAGGGCACCCAAACACTGGAGCTCAAACCCCGAGTGACCGACTCAATCACGGTGTCGCTGCTGGACTGGAACGACGTGATCGACCGGACCGCGCTTGGTTTCGATCAGCTCAAGCCGCCCGGGCTGGCCGAAATCGTGGCTCTCGACCAAAGCGGCGCCCCTATCGCGGCGGCCGACGCAGCTGCCAACCGCACGCGGACCATCAGCTTGCCCTGCGGGCGCGGCCCGATCATCGGAGTTGCCGGACAGTTTGTGCAGACCTCGGTGACCACGACCGTCGGCGCCCTGCTCGACAACGAGCCGATCCCAGCACGCACCTGCCGCAGTGAGCCGATCGCACTGCCCGCCGGACAGCAGGAGTTGGTAATCAGCCCTGGTCCGGCGTTCATCGTCGACGGTGTCCAGCTGGCTGCTCCGCTGGCAGGCCAACTGGTTTCGGCCACCGCAGACCCTGTTGACACCGGACGCTGGACCAGTGATCACCGCAGACTCGCGGTGCCGTCATCGGATGCGATCCGCGTCCTGGTGGTGCCCGAGAGCGTCAACCCGGGGTGGGTCGCACGCAACAGTGAAGGTGTGCCCCTTACTGCGGTCACCGTCAACGGCTGGCAGCAAGGCTGGGTGCTACCAGCGGGAACGGCGGGAACGCTCGCGCTGAGCTTCACGTCCAATGCGACCTACCGGGCCGGACTGATCGGCGGCCTCGCCCTACTGCCCTTTCTGATTGTTTTGGCATTCCTGCCAGTCCGGCGAACTCGGCCCGTCGGTTCACCCGCCCGGCCATGGCACCCTCCGACGGCCGCGCGCGGCGCCGCATTGATCGTCATGGGAGCAGTGATCTCCGGA
>DAOUYK010000317.1 GCA_030666145.1 Mycolicibacterium sp.
AGCCAGGCCTTGACTTGTGGAAAGTGGCCCTCGATCCCACCACTGACTCGGTAGTCGATGTAGGCGTCGGAGGTGAACACCAGGTCGAGATCATCGAAGCGTCGCTGGTCGATGGCCGTGGAGTAATCGATCAGCAGCTGCTGTATTTCAAACCTGTCGGAGATCTCCTCGATGCTCAACATGGACTGATTGAACACGATCTGCAGAACAGGTCGGGCCGGGCATACACTCATCGGTCATGACGAGGCTTCTCACATGTATAGGGACCACGCTGTGCCTGTTCGCGGGGAGCCTTGCGGTCTCCGAGCCGGCGGCTATGGCGGTGCCCACGTCCGGAATCAACCAGCCCATGGGCTCGCTACCAATCCCCGAAGGTCCGGCCCAGGCCTGGGTCCTCGCCGACCTGGACACCGGCCAGGTCCTCGCAGCGCGTGACGAATACGGCCAGTACGCACCGGCAAGCACTATCAAGGTGCTGCTTGCACTGACAGTTCTCCACGAGTTGCCGCTCGACGCGACGATCGTCGCCAACAAGGCCGACACCGAGGTCGAATGCAACTGTGCCGGGGTGGCGCCCGGGCAGACCTACACCGCCCGCCAGCTGCTGGAGGCGGCACTGCTCGTATCGGGCAACGACGCCGCCAACACGCTGGCCACCATGCTGGGCGGATACGACGTAGCGGTCATGAAGATGAATGGCACCGCCGCGCTATTGGGTGCCTATGGAACCAATGCCGGCTCCCCATCCGGAATCGACGGACCTGGTATCCACATGTGGTCCTCACCGCACGATCTGGCGGTCGTCTTCCGGGCCGCGATGGCCAACCCGGTGTTCGCCGAGATCATCGCCATGCCTACCGCGGTCTTCCCCACCAAGTCCGGCGACACGGTTCTGGTGAACCAGAACGAACTACTCAAGCTCTACCCCGGCGCCTTCGGCGGCAAGACCGGCTACACCGACCTCGCCCGAAAGACGTTCGTCGGTGGCGCCCAACGCAACGGCAGGCGACTTGTCGTGGCCCTGATGTTCGGGCTGAACAAGGAGGGCGCCCCCAGCTATTGGGATCAGGCGGCCAGCCTGTTCGACTGGGGTTTCGCCCTCGGTCCGCACGGGGGCGCGGTCAGCCAGCTCTGAAACGGTGCTGCGCACGCGATATCCAATGGAGATCTGATCGCGCGCTAACCGAGTCTCGACGCTATTAGCCTGGCGAACCGTGCGAAGAAGATTCGCGGGGTTGGCGCTCGCCCTGAGCGCGGCGCTGCCGGCCGCCGAGATGACCGGCGCGCCCGCCTCAGTCGCACAGCCCGGCATCGGACCCGCTGAAGCACAGGCACTTCCGGACGGGCCTGCCAAAGCATGGCTGCTCGCAGACCTCGACACCGGTCAGGTACTCGCCAGCCGGGACCCCTATGGCACCTACGCCCCGGCCAGCACGATCAAGGTGCTGACGGCCATGGTGGTCCTCGATCACCTTCGGCCCGACAGTTTCGCCAGGGCCAACGCATCACACACAGAAGTCGAGTGCTCCTGTGCGGGACTGAAACCGGGCCAGGCGTACACCACTCGCCAACTGCTCGAGGGGTTGTTGATGGTCTCGGGCAATGATGCGGCCAACATGCTCGCCGACATGCTCGGCGGTCAACAAGTGGCATTGGCCGCGATGAACCGAAAAGCCGCCCTTGTCGGTGCCCGTAGCACCAAGGCATCCTCACCGTCCGGATTGGACGGACCGGGCTGGGAATCGGTCAGCACGCCGCACGATCTCGCGGTCATCTTGCGCGCTGCCCTCAAATATCCACTGATTGCCCACATCATGCGCCAGCCCTCTGCGCAGTTCCCCGGCAAGACGATCACCAACCAGAACGAGTTGCTCACCCGCTACCCTGGCGACCTGGCCGGTAAGACCGGCTACACCAACTTGGCCCGCAAGACCTACCTCGGTGCGGCCCAACGCGGAAACCGGCGCCTAGTCGTGGTCCAGATGTATGGCTCCGGGGATCTCTACGGGCAGGCGATCAAGCTGCTGGACTGGGGATTTGCCCAGAACCGCTAGCGGCCTGGCGCCGTCGGCGAACGTGCGATCCATGTCGTGAATCGCGCTGGACTACCGCTGGACTACGTAGGTGCACGCTCGCGGTGGCGTAGCGGCCAGCCCTCAATAAGCAACGCCCCGCAGTATCACCAACGTGGGCTCGGCCAGCACCGCCGCACCCCCGCGCGGGTCGTCGGCGTAGCAGACCAGGTCTGCGGACTCCCCATGGGCAAGCGCGGGGCGGCCCAACCACCGGCGGGCATCCCAGCACGCAGCGCCCAGCGCTTCTGTCGGCGTCATGCCGATCCCTTTGAGTGCCTCGACCTCGTCGCCGATACGGCCGTGCGCGACAGTGCTACCCGCATCGGTGCCCGCGTAGATGGGCACCCCGGCCTCCCGCGCGGCACCAATCCTGGCTCCGCATGTCTCATGCAGTGCACGCATATGCCGTTGATAGCGAGGATAGCTGGTGGCGGCCGCGGCGATGTCCGGGAAAGTCTCGATGTTGATCAGCGTGGGCACCAGTGCCGTGCCGTGCTCGACCATCAGATCGACGCTGCTCTCGGTGAGCCCGGTGCCGTGCTCGATGCAGTCGATACCGGCCTTGACCAAACCCGCTAACGCCTCCTCGCCGAACACGTGCGCGGTGACGCGGGCTCCATTGGCGTGCGCGGCATCGATCGCCGCCTCAAGCACGTCGTCGGACCACAGCGGTGCCAAATCGCCGGCCGCCCGATCGATCCAGTCGCCCACCAACTTGACCCAGCCGTCACCGAACCGTGCCTGCCGAGCCACCGCGTCGGGCAGCTGCCATTCGTCCTCAAGTTCAATGGCGAAGTCACGCGCATATCGCTTTGGCCGCGCCAGGTGGCGCCCGGCACGGATGATGCGCGGCAGATCGTGACGATCGTCGAAACTGCGGGTATCGGTGGGCGATCCCGCGTCGCGCAGCAGCAACGCACCAGCCCCGCGCTCAGCCTCGGCCTGTGCGGCGGCCTCGTCCATCTCGATTGCCCCCCGCGGGCCGAGCCCGACGTGGCAGTGGGCATCGACCAGGCCGGGAATGATCCATCCCCCGTCAAACACCGTCTCGGCGTCAGCTAGCGGTTCGGCGCTGAGCTTCCCCCCAGCTAACCACCACTGAACCGGTTCACCGTCAGGCAACCCCCGTCCCC
>DAOUYK010000076.1 GCA_030666145.1 Mycolicibacterium sp.
GATTGGGCGGCGAGCGTGCGCAGTTCGTGCACTGCGGAACAAACCTTGCGGTATCGCACCGGCGCGGCAACAGCCGCCAAGCGTTCGACCACCCCGTCCACCTGGCTGAGCGCACGCAGCTGCCGCGCGACCGTCGCACCCCTCGCTCCAGCGGCTATTGCGACTACGGCATGGGCCAGACCGAATCGATCCAACCTGTCCAGGAGCCGCCGGCGCAGCTCAGCGGGGAGCCGGTGATCCGAACCGACGAACGAGTCTGTCGACGTCATGTCGGCGGGCCCGGCGGCCAACCCGCGCAGTGCCAAGACGTCTTCTTCGTCGAGTGCGACGGTGGCGAGGTGGGCGATCATCGGAACGACTGGCCGACCCACGGTGGTGGCGAATGCCGACGCCCTCTGCTCGGCGTAAGCCAGCGGCCCGCCGGGAGTCACCCCGCTCAAGTCTGCTTTGTTGAGCACGACCATCGCCGATACTGAAGCCCCTGAAGCCGAAGTGGCGGCCCGCAACTGTGCCGGGTCCTCGGGCTTGAGCACCTCAGCAAAGACAAACACGCGCGCATCGGCATCGGCATCTAGCCTCACGCCCGCGCTCGCCAGGGCCGCGGAGGCCGCGCCGCGCCCCACCCGCGGCCTCCCCAGCACAGCCACCGTGGGCGGATTGCCAAAGCGTTCATGGATAGCCGTCACGTCCGGATTTTGGGCGTGCGCGGCGAATGCGGCCAGTACGTCGAAGAAAATGTGCGCCCCCCGTTACGGGCGGGTAGGACCCCAGCCCCGCCTAGGATCGTGGCACCCATCCGACGCTCGTACTGACACGTATTTTGCTGCGGACTCGGTGCGTAAACGCATCTACCAGCGGAAGGCAACTGTTGGGTATCAATCTGAAAGACGATGCGCGGGGAAAGCCTTGATGAGCGAACATGGACGGATGCACATGCCGGGTCGTGAGGTCGCCAGCCCCCTGGCTACCGAAACCGACTTCGCCGGCACCCCGGGTCAGGACTCCGATGCCATCGGCGCCCATCTGTTTCCCCGGGTCACCAGCTTCCGTGCCCGACGATCGAGGATCTCGGACAAGCAGCAGGAAACCTGGGACCGGCTCTGGCCGGAACTAGGCCAGCATGCCCGGGATGCAGAGGGTCCAGCGGCGTTGCTCGACACTCGGGCGTGGTTTGGCCGCCATGCCCCGTTGGTCCTAGAGATAGGTTGCGGAACAGGAACCTCAACTTTGGCCATGGCGCAGGCCGAGCCGGACATCGACGTTGTTGCTGTCGAGGTCTATCGTCGCGGTCTCGCGCAACTACTCAGCGCCATCGATCGCACGTCATATCCGGACTCAACGTCTCGGCGCGCCGGCATGCCGGTCACGAACATCCGCCTGATGCGCGGCGACGGCGTGGACGTGCTCACCCACATGTTCGGGACGAATTCGCTGACCGGTGTTCGGGTGTTCTTCCCCGACCCGTGGCCCAAGGCGCGCCACCACAAGCGGCGCCTGCTGCAACCCGCCACCGTGGCCCTGATCGCCGACCGGCTCCAGCCGGGCGCAGTGTTGCACGCAGCCACTGACCACGCCGGCTACGCCGCCTATATCGCCGAAGTCGGTGACGCGGACCCGCAACTGCGCCGAGTCAGCACCAGCTCCCCGGGACTGCCCATGTCCGTGGCCAGACCAGTGACAAAGTATGAGGGGAAAGCCCGGCACGCCGGCAGCGCAGTCGCGGAGTTGCTGTGGGAGAAGACGCCGTGAGCCTCACCGAGAACATTGCGGATCTATCGGTCCGCGACATCGCCTCCCCGGCAGCCCCGCGCGACCAGCGGGCGACAACCGGACGGGTGTTGTTGGTGTGGGACGCACCCAATCTGGACATGGGGCTGGGATCGATTCTCGGTGGCCGCCCCACAGCTGCACATCGACCCCGATTCGACGCGTTGGGCCGGTGGCTGCTGAGCCGCACCGCTGAACTTTCGTCTCGGCTTCGGAAGACCAACCGCGACGTGTCGCTGGAGCCCGAGGCCACGGTCTTCACCAACATCGCCCCAGGCAATGCAGATGTTGTCCGTCCATGGGTGGAAGCTTTACGCAATGTGGGATTCGCGGTGTTCGCCAAACCCAAGGTCAGTGAGGACAGCGACGTCGACCACGACATGCTCGCCCACATCGCCCTGCGCCGCAGCGAGGGCTTGGCCGCCGTGATCGTCGCCTCGGCCGACGGGCAGGCGTTCAAACTGTCCCTGGAGGACATCGCAGCAGACGGCATCGAAGTCCAGGTACTAGGATTTCGCGAACATGCCAGTTGGGCGTTAGCGTCGGATAACTTGGAGTTTGTCGACTTGGAGGACATCCCTGGTGTTTTTCGGGAAGCGTTACCGCGAATCTGCCTAGATTCGCTACCAGAGCAGGGCGCGTGGCTGCAGCCATTCCGGCCGCTGTCCTCGCTGCTGGCCTCGCATGGTTAGAAACTTGGAGCCGAGGTTTCAATATGCGCAGGCCGGTGGCAGGGTTATTGAAGACCGTTAGGAGCTAGCGTGTTCGCCTGGTGGGGTCGAACGGTGTACCAATACCGATACATCGTGATCGGTGTCATGGTCGCATTGTGCCTAGGCGGCGGCATCTACGGCATCAGCCTGGGACAGCACGTCACCCAAAGCGGCTTCTACGATGACACCAGCCAATCGGTTCACGCCTCAGTTCTCTCCGACCAGGTCTACGGGCGGGACACGTCGGGCCATATCGTCGCGATTTACACCGCGCCCGAGGGCAAGACGGTCGACGATCCGGCGTTCAAGAAGAAGGTCCTCGCCAACCTCGCGGAGGTGGAGAAGAACCATCCCGACCAGATCCTGCGGGCCATCGGCTACTTCAAAAGTCCCGAAGTGCTCAAGAACATGGCCGACGACGACAAGAAACGCGCGTTCATGTCGGTCCAGCTCAAGGGCGACAACGATGACGTGATCCTGAACAACTACAACAAGAACGTCGGCACGGACGGCACAACTGTCAAAGAAGCCCTCAATATCGACGGCATCGAGGTACAGCAGGCCGGCCTGCAACCGCTGGCAAGCGAGTTGACCGGAACCATCGGCGAGGATCAGAGGCGGGCCGAACTCGCCGCCATCCCACTGGTCTGCGTGGTGTTGTTCTTCGTGTTCGGCGGTGTCGTCGCGGCAGCACTCCCCGGAATCATCGGCGGCCTGACGATCGCAGGCGCTTTGGGCATCATGCGTTTGGTCGCCGACGTCATTCCCGTGCACTTCTTCGCCCAGCCGGTGGTGACGCTCATGGGCCTGGGCATCGCCGTCGACTACGGGCTCTTCATGGTGAGCCGGTTCCGAGAAGAGCTCGCCGAAGGCTACGCCACCGAGGCCGCGGTGCGCCGGACGATGATGACCTCGGGCCGGACCGTGATGTTCTCCGCGGTGATCCTGGTCGCGTCCTCGATGCCCCTGCTGCTGTTCCCGCAGGGCTTCCTCAAGTCCATCACCTACGCAATCATCGCGTCGGTCATGCTGGCGGCAATCCTGTCGATCACCGTGCTGGCCGCGGCGCTGGCCATCCTCGGCCCCAACGTTGATGCGCTCGGTGTACGGACGCTACTGCGGGTGCCGTTCTTCCGTAATTGGAAGCCGATGAACTGGTGGATAAATTGGCTCGGCGATCGCACACAGAAGACCAAGACCCGCGCAGAGGTCGAGCAGGGCTTCTGGGGCAGGCTCGTCAACGTCGTCATGAAACGGCCGGTCGGCTTCGCAGCGCCCATCCTGATCGTGATGATCCTGCTGGTCATTCCGCTGGGCCAACTGTCACTCGGTGGGATCTCCGAAAAATATCTCCCCCCGGACAACTCGGTACGTCTGGCGCAGGAGGAGTTCGACAAAACCTTCCCCGGTTTCCGCACCGAACCGTTGACTCTGGTCATCGAGAGTGACAACGGCGAACCGGTCACCGATCGGCAGATCGCCGAGATCCGCAGCGAGGCGATGGCAATCCCCGGGTTCATCGAACCCGAAGACGATCCGGCCAAAATGTGGCAGGAACGGCCCTTCCTCGACGGTGCATCGAAAGACCCCTCGGTGCGTGTCATACAGAACGGGCTCGTGCACCGTGGCGATGCATCCAAGAAGATCGCAGAGCTGCGCGGTCTGTCACCGCCGCGCGGCCTCACGGTGTCGGTGGGCGGCACCCCTGCACTCGAGCAGGACAGCATTCACAGCTTGTTCGACAAGCTGCCACTGATGGTGCTACTGCTGATCACCACGACGACAGTTTTGATGTTCCTGGCATTCGGATCGATCGTTCTGCCGATCAAGGCCGCATTGATGAGCGCGCTCACGCTCGGCTCCACGATGGGCATTCTCACGTGGATGTTCGTCGAAGGACATGGGTCTGGCGTGATGAACTACACGCCACAACCCCTGATGGCCCCCATGATCGGCTTGATCATCGCCGTGATCTGGGGTCTTTCCACCGACTATGAAGTGTTCCTGGTGTCCCGGATGGTGGAGGCGCGCGAACGCGGGATGTCGACCGCCGAGGCGATCCGAATCGGCACGGCCACCACCGGACGCCTGATCACCGGCGCCGCTCTGGTCCTGGCTGTGGTCGCGGGCGCGTTCGTCTTCTCCGACCTGGTCATGATGAAGTACCTGGCGTTCGGCCTTCTCATCGCGCTGTTGCTGGACGCAACGGTCATCCGGATGTTCCTCGTGCCCGCGATCATGAAGCTGCTCGGCGACGACTGTTGGTGGGCGCCACGCTGGATGAAACGCCTCCAGGAGCGCCTGGGTCTCGGTGAGACCGAACTGCCCGACGAACGAAAGCGGCCCGAGCTCCGCGAACAGCCAGCTCACCCCGAAGCCCTGGTTGGTGCGGGAGGCCCGCCGCTGGCAGGCCCCGCAGGAGCGCCGCCGCGGCGCGGCCCCGGTCACCCCGCCCCGCACGCTTCCCACCAGTCGGGGGCCGCCGACAGAGCCGCCGGCCCGCCACCGAGGGCCAACGACCCCTCCGCAGCGGGGACGATGCGGCTACCCAACGCACCGTCGCGGCAAGCTGGTCCGCCGACTCCCAAACCTGCGGAACCACCGACAACCCGTCTGGCGATCGCCAAGAACGTGGTACGTAACGCGGTCAGCAGTGCAGCCGCAGCGGCGCAGCGCATCCCGCGGCTCTCGGGGCAGCCGGCGCCGACCGGGCAACCCCGTAAGGAACGTGAGATCGAGTCTTGGCTCGGCGATCTGCGCGGCAACCGCAGCTCCTCAGGTCCCGGTTCGACCGCTCCGGCCCAACCGCCGGGCAAGTCCGCCGATGCAACGCGTGCACTACCCGATCAGGGCCCAGTTGGCGACGAACCGACCACGGCAATCCCAGCACAGTCCCATCCGCGCAAGCCTGACGACGATTCTGCCGACGCGACGCGTGCCATTCCGACGCAGCAAAAGTCAGACGCCGAGGCGGCTACCGACAAACTCAACACCCGCGGCAAGGACGCGCCCCAGCGCCGTGGCGGTAGCGGTGTCAGCGCCCAAGACCTGCTGCGACGTGAGGGACGCCTCAAGTAATCGTGCTGGGGGTCGTCCCCTCGGCATCCCTGCCTGCCCCGAGGTCGTCGAGGTCGTCAGCTTGGGCTTTCACCACCGGTCCGTCACGGGCCTCCACCGCTGCGGCTTCAGCCTCGGGATCGTCTGCGAGCAGGACACGCATTGAGCTGTTGAGGAAGGCCAGCGTCGGCACCGCGAGCAACGCGCCTGGAATGCCCGCGAGTACGGCACCACCGGCGATGGCCAGCACAATCGCCAAGGGGTGGATGGACACCGCGCGACCCATGACTAGCGGCTGCAGCACGTGACCCTCGAACTGCTGGACGGCGACGATCAACCCCAGCGCGATGAGCGCATAGATCCAGCCCTTAGCGATGAGTGCGACGATAACGGCCACAAAGCCGGTGACGACGGCGCCGACGAGCGGAACGAAGGCGCCCATGAACACCAGCGACGCCAGTGGAAGTGCCAGCGGCACACCCATGACCGCCAGGCCCACCCCGATGCCGACCGCATCGACAAAAGCGACGAGAAACGTCGCGCGGACGTAACCGATCAGCGACCGGAAACCGGCGCGACCCGCGCTGCGCACCCGCTCTCGTGAAGTCACCGGAATAATCTGGGTGACGAACGAGAAGATGTTTCGGCCGCCTTGCAGAAAAAAGATCAACATGAAGAACACCAGCAGCACACCGGTCACGATCTCGGTCACCGTGCCGGCCGTCGACAGCGCGCCGCTGGTCAGCTTCTCCTGATTACCGCGCAGCGCCTCGATCACCGCGTCGCGGGCCTGGTTGATCTGATGGTGGCTGACGTCCAACGGCCCGTCGGTCAGCCACGTCCCGGCGCCTTCGATGCTGGTCGTCATTTGACTGACCAGGGCAGGGGCGCCCTCGATGAACTGCGTAATGACAAATGCCAGCAAGCCGCCGAACAGCGAAATTCCGCTCAGCAGCACCAGGGCCACCGCACCGCCTCGCGGTGCACCGCGCCGGTTCAAATAGTCGACCACCGGCATCAGCAGGGCCGCCAAAATCGTGGCCAGCGCCAGCGGCACGAACAGGATTTCGAATTGCAGGAACAGCCAGGCCAGCGCAATGATGGCACCCAGAATCACCAGAAGACGCCATGACCAGGCGGCCGTCTTGCGGACCAGGGGGCTCACCGAATCATCGGCATGGACATGCAGGGAGGAGTCTGGCGGGGCACCGGCTGACATCCCGGTAGCGTAACGGCCCAGCTAATCTGTCTCCGGATCGGCGGATTCCGACACACCAACGCCTTACCCTGTACTGCGTGTCTCACGACGCTTCTTTAAGCGATGCCCAGGCGGGACCGGGCGGTCAGGAGCGCCAAGCCCGCGGCAAGTACTGGTGGTTGCGCTGGGTTCTCATCGCGGTCGCGATCGTTGTGCTGGCCGTCGAGTTCGCGTTGGTGCGCGACGAACTCGCCAAAGCCTGGAAGAGCCTCTACTCGGCTAACTGGTTGTGGGTGCTGGGCTCCGTTGTGGCCGCGATGGCCTCGATACACAGCTTCGCCCAGATTCAGCGCACGCTTCTGCGCTCGGCCGGAGTCTATGTGCGGCAATGGCGCTCCGAGGCAGCGTTCTATGCCGGGAACGCGTTGTCCACCACTATGCCAGGCGGCCCGGTGTTGTCGGCCACCTTCATTTACCGCCAGCAGCGGATGTGGGGCGCCTCGCCAGTGGTTGCGTCCTGGCAGTTGGTGATGTCGGGGGTATTGCAGGTCATCGGCTTGGCGTTGCTCGGCCTGGGCGGTGCGTTCATGCTCGGCGCAAGCAAGAACCCGCTGTCGTTGATCTTCTCGATCGGCGGCTTCGTCGCACTGGTCCTGCTGGCACAGGCCGTGGCGACCCGGCCCGAACTCATCGATGGGATCGGCGTACGGGTGTTGTCGTGGTTTAACTCGTTACGGGGTAAGCCCGCTGACAGTGCACTGGCGAAATGGCGGGTGACCCTGACTCAATTGGAGTCGGTGCAACTGGGTCGTCGCGACCTCGGGGTGGCGTTCAGTTGGTCGTTGTTCAATTGGATCGCCGACGTGGCGTGCCTGTTGTTCGCCTGTTACGCCACTGGCGGTCATCCGTCGATCGCAGGGGTGACGGTCGCCTATGCAGCGGCCCGCGCCGTGGGTTCGATCCCGTTGATGCCCGGCGGGTTGCTCGTCGTAGAGGCGGTGTTGGTACCCGGCCTGGTATCCAGCGGGATGTCGTTGGCCCCTGCCATTTCGGCGATGCTGATCTATCGCCTCGTCAGCTGGATCTTCATCTCCGCGATCGGCTGGGTGGTGTTCTTCTTCATGTTCCGCACTGAGAAGGACATCGATCCAGGCTCCCACGGAATAGGCAACGCGACAGAAGTCGCCGACGACTCCAAAGCAGCCAATGCTGCGCAGTTCAGCCCAGACCCCGACGCGCCTCATCCACCGGATCCCGGAAGATAGCGAAACATAATCCAGCCCAATGGTTTACGACATGATGGCTAATGCAGTCCACTGATCACCCGCCTGCCCGGGCTGCGCTCGGAGCACTACTCATCGACCTGGCGTGCGTGGTGTCATTCTGTGCGATCGGCCGTCGCACCCACACCGAAGGATTGACTGTCGGTGGCATCGCCGAGACATCGTGGCCGTTCCTCACCGGAACCGCACTGGGATGGTTGCTCTCACGCGGCTGGCAGCGTCCCGTCGCGTTCGCTCCCACAGGGCTGGCAGTGTGGGCGTGTACGGTGCTCGTCGCAATGCTGTTGCGCAGAGCCACTTCCCAGGGCACTGCCGTGAGCTTCATTGTGGTCGCCTCGGTGACCACCGCGGTGCTGTTGATTGGCTGGCGTGTTGCGGCTCAGATAATTTCTCGTCAGTGAATCGACAATCACTCGTCTGAATCACCAGTCCAGCCCCGTCGTGGGGGGCGGGCTCCCCCGCACGGGCGGGGGCTGCCAGCACCCTGTCTCGCACCGACCTCAGTTGGCGTCAGGCGCGATGATGACGCCGCAGCGATTCTTCAGGTCCTCCAACGGTTGGCGGATCGCCGTCAACTCCGCGAATACCTGCGGGTTTGCGACCAGGTACGCGTCGATCTCGTCGTGGAGCGCTGGGCCCGACTGATCGTGCAGGCTTGAGAAGAACGCGTTCACCTCGGGGTGGGTGAACAGGTAGGTCGCCGATGCCGCTGAGACGCCGGCAGCCGTCCCTGAGAAGTCGCCCGCGGTGCAGTTCGGTGGTTGGGGTTGCGCCGCCGCCACGGGCAGTGCACCAAACAACATCGCGCCCGCGAGCGCGCTGCCGCCCAGCCCGCCAGCGACCGCACGACGGACGGTGGGTGCCGAGAACAACATGAAAGCTCCTTCATCAGAGTTAGACAGAAACCGGTGTCGGTCACCGGTTAGGACCATATTAAGAACATACGCAATGGAACGTCCGATTTCTCGCCGAGCAGCAGACGAACACCTGAGAAACACCCTGGTCGATCACACCCGTGCTCGATCACCCGCGGCGGGGGGCACGGGTCCCCGAAACTAGCCGACGCCCTGAGCCACGGGCCGTCGGATCGGCTGTGCGGGTCCCTACTGCTGGACCGCCTGCATCCTGGCGAGCAGCTGGGGATCGGGCAACCGTACCGGCTCGCAAACTCGCAGCGATTATCCGCGCAGGATCCACTACACGAGATTTCTCCGCCGACACACTGCCGTCGCAAGCCACTCGGGCTGACCATCCGGCGGGCGATGGCATGCGTGTTAGAGCTGCTTAAAGCAGTGCTGACAAGGCTTCACGAGGGCAGTCCCCACAGCTAGCTGCGGTAGGCTCTCGCTAGAAAACGCCGGCGAGAAAGCGGGGGTTCCGATCCAGCAGTTCATGATGCGCATCAGCAGCAACCTGCGCAAATACCGCTGGGCGGTGTTCGCTGCCTGGTTACTGCTATTGGTGCCTTCGGTGTACCTCGCCATGAACCAATCTGGCCATCTCACCGGCGGTGGCTTCGAGGTCGAAGGTTCGCAGTCACTGTATGTGCAGCGCCAGCTCGAGGCGCAATTCCCCGACCAGGGCGCATCCCCTTTGGCTCTGGTCGCCGCGCCGCGTCCGGACGCCTCCTTCAGCGATATGAACGACGCGGTCGCACATCTGGAACAGCTGGCCGCCGAAGTTCCCAGCGTCAAGGTCATGCCGAACTCGCCGGGACAGCCCCCACCCCAACCGGACCGCCCATACGTCGTCACCCTGCAGCTGGACTTCGACAACACCGGCGCCGTCGACGTGGCCAAACAATTGCGGGACAAGGTCGGTGTCCACGGTGACCAGCCCGGCGAGACGGCAGATGGCAAGGTTCGTCTCTATGTCATCGGGCAGGGCGCGCTGGGCGCGGCCGCCGCCCTGGCTACCAAGCACGACATCGCGCAGGCCGAGAAATGGAACCTGCCGATAGTTCTGATCGTCCTGCTCGCAGTGTTCGGTTCGCTGGCCGCAGCCGCGATGCCCCTGCTACTGGGAATCTGCACCGTCGCCGTCACGATGGGGTTGGTCTACCTGCTGTCGACGTTCACGGCGATGTCGGTCTTCGTGACTTCGACGGTGTCTATGTTCGGCATAGCAGTAGCCATCGACTACTCCCTGTTCATTTTGATGCGTTTCCGCGAGGAACTGCGCGCAGGTCGAGAACCCGCCGACGCCGCTGACGCCGCCATGGCCACCTCCGGCCTGGCAGTAGTACTGTCCGGCCTGACAGTGATTGCCTCGGTCACCGGCATTTACCTGATCAATACCCCGGTGCTGCAGTCGATGGCCACCGGCGCAATCCTGGCCGTGGCGCTCGCAGTACTCACCTCGACGACGCTGATCCCAGCTGTCCTGGCGACGTTTGGCCGCGCAGCGGCGAAGCGTTCTTCGTATCTGCACTGGTCGCGACGCCCCGAAGCTACCCAATCCCGGTTCTGGTCCCGCTGGATCGGCGGGGTGATGCGCCGGCCTTGGCTGTCAGCGCTGGCGGCGACAGCCCTGTTGCTGGCGTTGGCCGCACCGGCGTTCTCGATGGTACTGGGCAACAGCCTGCAACGGCAGTTCGAAGCGACCCACGAGATCAGGGGTGGCGTCAACGCGGCAGCCCAAGCGTTGGGCCCCGGTGCGCTCGGCCCGATCCGGGTGTTGGTGACCTTCCCCGACGGCAACGCTGCCTCGGCACCTGCCAAGGAGCCCCTCCTCGAGTCACTCAGGCAGAAGATGACCCAGGCGCCCAACACCGTATCGGTCACCCCACCGGTGTTCGGCAACGAATACCGCAGCGCGCTGCTCTCGGGGGTGCTGTCGGTCGACCCTGAAGACCTGTCGGCGCGCGACACGGTCGACTGGATGCGCGCGGAGCTGCCGGCGGTAGCGGAGGGAGCGGCGCGGATCGACGTCGGTGGCCCAACCGCGCTCATAAAGGACTTCGACAACCGGGTGGCGCACACGCAACCGCTGGTGTTCGGGTTCGTGGCGCTCATCGCATTCGTCATGCTGCTTATCTCGATCCGTTCGGTGGTACTGGCGTTCAAGGGCGTGCTGATGACCGTGCTGTCGGTGGCAGCCGCCTACGGAAGCCTGGTCGTTGTGTTCCAGTGGGGCTGGTTGTCCGAACTGGGGTTCAAGCAGATCCCCTCGCTGGACAGCACGATCCCGCCCTTGGTGCTGGCGCTCACCTTCGGACTGTCGATGGACTACGAGATTTTTCTGCTCACTCGGATCCGGGAACGTTTCCTGCAGACCGGAAACACCCGCGATGCCGTCGCGTACGGCGTCAGCACCAGCGCACGCACCATCACCAGCGCCACGCTGATCATGATCGCTGTCTTCATCGGGTTCGCCTTCGCCGGAATGCCGTTGGTTGCCCAGCTCGGCGTGGCCTGTGCGGTGGCCATTGCTGTTGACGCGACCGTGGTTCGTCTAGTCCTGGTTCCAGCGCTGATGGCCATGTTCGACAAATGGAACTGGTGGCTGCCGCGCTGGCTGGATCGCATCCTGCCGTCAGTCGATTTTGAGAAACCACTACCCAAAGCCAACATCGGCGACCTCGTCATCATCCCCGACGACATCTCGGCGCTCGCGCCATCGGGCTCGGACCTACGCACAGTGGTGAAGTCCGCTGCCAAGCTCAAAAGCCTTGCCCCTCAATGCATCACGGTGGCAGATCCCCTCGCCTTCAGTGGGTGTCAACCGCGTAAGGTGCTGGGCAGTAGCCGCTTAAGGGACAGCGAGGGGCACCTCACCGTCGCCGTAGGCAACCGTGCCCACGGCAAGACCGTCGCAGTCAGACTTCCCAAGCACCCGGTGACGATGTGGCGCGGAAGGCTTGAGGTCGCGCTCGACGCCTTGGCCGTTCAAGCTGGCGCCACCGACAATTCGCGCTTTCCCATCCAGCGCTGCAGCGCCATGGAGACCACCAACGTGCTGCTGCCCACCGGCGACCGCCTGCAGATCCCCACGGGAGCCGAGACTCTTCGACTCAAGAGTTTTCTGATCATGGCGCGCAACACCTCGCGTGATTACACCGAGTTCGTCGAACTAGTGGACTCGATGGACTTACAGACCGCGGCAGAGGTGCTCTCCAGCATGGATCGGTACTACTCTTGTGAACTGGCACAAACGCACTGGGTGGCCGCCCAGCTGGTGCGCCGCCTGGCAGAGCCTTACCCATCCGATGGGCCCGAGGCTGCAGTGTCGGGGCCCGGCGCAGACACTGAGTGGGCACCGGTACAGCACTGTTGCCTGTCAGTGGCGGTGGCA
>DAOUYK010000168.1 GCA_030666145.1 Mycolicibacterium sp.
TGCACGTACTGCGGGATGTCGAGGTTCTCGGTTCCGCTGGCGGGATCGGTGTTGAAAGGGCACTGCGCCTTCTTGCAGACCTGCATCGTGTTGTAGGTCGGGCTCTTCATGTCGCCGTCCCACCAATGCTCGGAGCCCACCTGTACATACGACAGGCCACCTCCGGGGTTTGGTTGGGTGCCGAAGGCGAAATCGAGCGTGTAGACACCCTTCGGAGTCATCATTGATCCGTCGAAGTGGTCTGGCGACATGCCTTTTGCACCTATCTTCGCCGGGATGCCCACACCCTCATCCACTGGCTGCCACCCAGCGGCGGTCCGCTCCCAAACGTCCATCTTGGCATCCGTGCCGCCCACCCCGGTCACAGACAGCACCTGAGTGGCAGCCCCGACGGAGGGGGCGAACCACGGCATGAACTGCGCCATCGAGGGTGGTGCAACCAGCGAGCCCGCGATCACAAAGGCCGCAGCCGCGCACAGCAGTTTCAGCATTCGGCGCACGGCTCCATCGTTGCCGATCAGGCCAGCACCCGCCATAAAGATTCGGCCACGATCCCGTCGCGACACCGCCAGAGCATGCCACTAGATGGCGGCCGCGACGCGTTAGACCAGCACACAGTCCGAGGTGCCCAACCGAAGATCCAGCTTCAGCGTGCACTACAAGGCACTGCCGGTACTTCCTTGGCTCGCGTGCATGGCCGCAGCGGCGGCAAAATCAGCAGGCAGACCACGAAGTAGGCATATCCCAACGCCCATCCAGCGATCACATCCGACGGGTAGTGCACGTTAAGAACCACCCGGCCAGCACCTATCGCGAGGATGATCGCGATGCCAATCGCGACCAGCCACCCGCGCCAGGAGGCGCCGACCACGGGAAGCGCGACGGTAAGCAATGCCAGTACCGCGACGGTCACGCCTAGTGCGTGCCCGGAGGGAAAGGACACCCCGTGGGCGGCAACCATCGCGGTGAGGGGCCGCGGCCGGTCTGCCAATGCCTTGGCGATGTGGGTCACCAGAGCGCTGAATTCCACACTGATCAGCAGAAATATCGCGATGCGGAAGTGACGCCGAACCAATGCCACGACGATCACGACTCCCACGAATAGTCGGAAGGCGTTGTCCCCGAGCACTGTGCAAAAGACATTCCAGGCAGAGACCCAGCCGGGGTGCGCCACACCCAGTCGATGCATCGGCTGCAGTGCCCACGCGTCGACGCGCGTCAGCCACATCCAGTTGTGGGCGTATCCCAGCCACATCAGCGCGTAGATGACGACGGCCGCCATGGCCGTACTGATCAGCCAGTTTCTTCGTGTCTGCACCTGAACAGCTTTACCAGGTAGTCCAGTGAGCGAGCGTCATCCGGGCGCGCTGGAGTGCGTCCGCACCGCTGCCCCCGTGCGCAAAGGGCCATACATCTTCGTCAAGCGCTGCGAAGCCCCGGTCTTCTGTGGGTGGCCGAGAACGCGGCCGTCAACGTCCCTGAAAGCCGAGCCATCGGCCGCTGGCCCCACCCTCGATATCGATGTCGCTTTCGTCAAACCGCGTCGTCGAGGTGAACTGTCTCTGCAATAAATCCTCAGGTCCCCAGGATATGTTGCCGTGCAATGGAATCCGCGGGAGTCCAGGCAGTCATCGTTCAGTGGACCTGCGCCACCACGAAGACCCGACGGAACGGGAAGAAGGTCGTTCCGTCAGGGCGTGCTGGGTAGGCCGCGTCGAGCATTGGGACCAGCTCGGCGCGGAACTGCTGCCACTGAGCGTCATCCAGGATGGCTCGCACCGGCCGCAGTGCCGTCCCGGTGATCCACTCCAGCACCGGGTTCCGATCGGTCAGAGCATGCACGTAGGTTGTCTCCCACGCATCGACAGAGCAGCCGGCATCAGTCAACAGCCCGGCATAGTATGCGACCGGCTTCACTACATCGACCTCGCGGAAGGGGAAGTCCTGCAGCGTGTCTGACCACGTCGGTCGGAGCGCGAGCTCCCTGACCACTCGATGGGAGGGTGCGTCGAAATTACCGGGAACCTGGAACGCGATCCAAGATCCGGCGGCTAGCTGACTTGCCCATCGCTCTGCCAACTCCGGATGTTCAGGTACCCAGTGCAGCGCCGCATTGCTCACCAGCACATCGGTATCTGGGGCAGGGGTCCAATCTCTCACATCTCCCACCTGTGCGGCGACTCCGCGCGCGCGGGCTGCAGAGACCATCTCCGCAGAGGAGTCCCATGCTTCGACCTCGGAACCGGGCCAGCGGCTGCTCAGCGTCTCCGTGAGATTCCCTGGACCACAACCAAGGTCGACGACCCGACGCGGGCTGCGGGCGCCTACCCGCGACAGCAGATCGACGAATGGCCTGCCCCGGTCGTCCGCGAAAGCCAGATAGACCTCGGGATTCCACATGTCGGCATTGTGCCACTCACAGCACCGGCCGCGTTAGCATGCCGGACATGGAGTCCGAAGGCGCACACCAACTCGTTCCCGAAGCAGCGAAAACACCCCTGCCGGTTCCCGATATCCCAGGTGCCGATGCGAGCGCGGGCGGCCTTCCCCGTCGCGTCGACCTCACACTGCGGCAGCGGTTGATCGTGGACTCGTCGGCTGTCGCCGACCTGGCGTTACGCACGTCGATCGCGTCCCTGCTGAGCGCCACCATCGCGCCATCGCTCGTCTCTGCGCTGGGTAGGTCGCAATCACGCGCCGAAAGTGAACACCTGCAGTTCTACGCAGAACTTGCCGCCGGTAAGGACCCGCAACGGTCTTTCCCCCCTCCAACTTCGCTGCCGCGAGTGTCATCACGACCGGCTAGCCCGGTCGCCGAATGGCTGGCGCAGGGCAGCGTCAGCCACATCCGCTTCGACAGCAGCTTCCGGGCGCTCAACCCCGCATTGCGTGATCGACACCACGGCTATACGCGCAACAACGTCATCCATGCTCAGCATTGGCGTCACAGCGACGGGCCGCGGCCCACGCTCTGCGTGATCCACGGATTCATGGGTTCGGCCTACCTATTCAACGGGCTTTTCTTTTCGCTTCCCTGGTTCTACCGCTGCGGGTATGACGTAGTGCTGTACACGCTGCCATTCCACGGACGTCGTGCTGAAAAGCATTCCCCTTTCAGTGGATACGGATATTTTTCAAACGGCTTTGCGGGATTCGCCGAGGCAATGGCTCAAGCGGTGCACGACTTCCGTTCGCTCATCGACTATCTGGAGTACACCGGCGTCGATCGAGTCGCGCTGACCGGAATGTCGTTGGGCGGGTACACCTCGGCGTTGATCGCCAGTGTCGACAACAGGATTCAGGCAGTGATCCCCAACGTACCGGTCGTCACCCCAGACAGAACGGTCGACGAATGGTTCCCGGCCAACAAGGTTGTTGCACTGCGGGACAAGATCCTCGGCACCGATACAGAGCTCTCCCAAGCGGCGGCGATGTACTCCTCCCCGCTGAACTATCAGCCGCTGACCCCCAAGGAAAGACGGCTAATCATCGCCGGCCTCGGCGACCGGCTGGCACCACCGGAACAGGCCGAGATCTTGTGGAAACACTGGGACCATTGCGCGTTCCACTGGTTTCCCGGAAACCATGTGCTGCACGTCAGCCAGCCGGACTACCTGCGCCGGATGACCCGTTTCATGGGTGGGTTCATGTTCGACTGAGCGCTGCTACGGCCCGTGATTGCTGCCATCACGTCCCATCCCTATGTCGGCGGAGATTCCAGTTCGCCCGTCACACCAGCGGGCGGCCAGTGCGGATGCGCAAGTCGACATCCTTGAGCAGCACGTTGAACGGAAACTGGCGTACGAAACTGGGCGCCAAATTATTTGCGATGCGCAACACGCCCATCAACAGGTCGAACTGTTGCTGTCGGGCCGCGTCCCAGGGCAGCCGCATCTCGTCGCGAAACCGCTGTGGCAGAAAGCCCGTGGTGATCAACAACGCCAGACCCTCCGAAATACCCCGCAACGGCCAGGGCAGCGACAGCCCCCCCAGCCGAGCTGCCGCGATCGGGTACAGATACTTGCGAACAGCGTCATCGATGTGGACCTCGTCCAGAGACTTCTGCCAGTACCGGTCGAACGCCTCCCGGTCAGCCGGCCACATGCCCTCGGGTACCTGGAGCATCGTCGCCAGTGACCGTCCCTGCAGGTAAACCTGATCCGCGGTCTGCTCGTCCATTTCCCCGACTAGCAGCCGGTGCACGTCCACAGTGCCCTTGTACAGACATGCCCCAACCCACAGCTGCAGGTCTTTGTTGAACGCGTTGTACTCGACCGCGCTGGACTCGGTGGAGAAGACCTGGGCATGCGCGCTGTCGACAGCACGGCGGAACGCGGCTTTCTGCTCGTCGGTCCCGCTGGTGGCCACCGCGAGGTAGGTGAAAGTGGTGCGTGCCCTTTTGATCGGGTGCCGGTCGATCCGACCGCTCTCGACGCGGCTCTCCATCACGCCGTATCCGACACCAGGGCGCGCAAGCTGCATAATCACGTTGGCAGGACCGGCGAGGAGACCAAGTCCCAGCATCCCGTCGGAACCGGATTTCGGCGAGGGCGCCGGAGGGGCAGCCACGCTCACGGCGCGTTCGACGTGCGAGACGAGCACGCTCGCTCCGTTCACCGTCATCGACGACTCCTCTCCCAACGCCACCAAAAGTGCGAACGTATGTTTCCTGATATTGCTCCCACGCCTGCCGAGTGTCAATATGAACGAATGACCCAGGTGCGTCCGTACCGCGGCGTAGAGGCTGCGCAGCGGATCGCGAAACGCCGGCGCAGGCTACTGGAAGCCGGCCTGGACCTGCTGGGCGGGCAGGTCCCCGCCGACCTGACAGTCCGGGCGATTTGCTCGCAGTCCGGACTGGCAGCGCGCTACTTCTATGAGAGCTTCACCGACAAAGATGTGTTCGTCGGCGCGGTGTTCGACTGGGTGATCGCCGACATCGCCGCCACCACCCAGGCGGCCGTCGCGACCGCCGCGGCCAGGGAGCAGAGCCGCGCGGGAATGGCCAACATTGTGCGCACCATTTCCAACGACGCCCGAGTCGGCCGACTGCTGTTCAGCGCCCACCTTGCCAATCCGATAGTTGTGCGCAAACGCGCAGAGTCCGGCGCCCTGTTCGCGCTGCTGTCGGGACAGCATGCCGGTCTCGCCCTGCACATCGAGCCCAACGACCGGATCAAGGCCGCTGGACACTTCGTGGTGGGCGGTGTCGCGCAGACGCTGAGCGCGTGGCTCTCCGACGACATCGGAATGACTCAAGGCCAACTGACCGCCCAGCTCGCGGCACTCATCGACCAACTCGCCGATCCCACGCTCTACCGGGACCGGAGTTGATCAGTTATCCCCAAATCGACCATGCCCACCACCCGGACGAGCTCCTCCTTGGTGACCCCGACCCACCACAGCGCTAACTCAGGTCGCGGCGGGAACCCGACGGTCGGCTGCGGTCTTGGGGATGGCCACCGCATCACTTCCGGTGAATTCCTTGGTCCAGCAGGCGAACTCGAGTGTTATACCGTCAGGATCGAGGAAATAAAACGACCTCACGTAGACGCCGGGGTGCAGGGCGGCCGACACTTGAGTCGGGCTCTCGTCATGGTTGAGGATCGGTCCGACCCGCACCCCCTTGGCCTTGAGACGCCGTCGATAGTCATCGAACTTCTCCACGGGCACATGAAACGCCAGGTGGTTCATCGTGCTCACCGCGCTGACGATATCCCCGATGCCAGGAATGGCCGCGGGTGACGAGATGCCCGGCACCCGGTCGGGCGCGTCGGCGAACCAGAAGAATGCCACGCAATCACCGTTGCCCGCATCGAAGAAAAAGTGCTGCCCCATGCCACCTGGCAGGTCCAGCGACTTCACCAGCGGCATGCCCAACACATTGCTGTAGAAGTCAACCGTCTTCTCCATGTCCGAGCAGACCAATGCGACGTGGTTGATACCACTGAGCTCGAATTCGGCGTTGGTATCCCCGCCTACGTTGTGCGGCTTGATCACGATTACACCTCCAGGAACACGCTGCCCGGCGAAACCCTGGCCACCGAGCCTAAACTGAATCTAACATCAGATTCAGTTTCCTGCCGACTTCGGCAGGAAACAACGACCGCGAGGAGTGAAGCATCCGTTGAGTGAACGACTGCGAGGGGTGCAGCATCCGTTGAGAGTCAGTACCCGTGGACAGCTACCTACGGTGCGTGGCCGCCAGACGTAGGCCGCGATCGATGCAGCTGCCCGCGCGGTCGTCACTCGCAGGGGAATACTGGCCACCACGATCGCCGACATCGCCGGCGAAGCGGGCAGGTCCACTGCCTCGTTCTACAATTACTACGACTCCAAAGAGGCAATGGTCCGGGAATGGGCGGTGCGGTTCCGCGACGAAGCCCGCGAACGCTCGATGGCGGCGGCCCAGCCGGGACTCAGCCACTGGGAAATCTCGCACCAGGTCGCCGCAGCGCACTGGAACACCTACCGCAACCGGCTGGCCGAGATTATCAGCGTGTCACAAATGGCGATGATCAGCGACGACTTCGCCGAGTATTGGAACGAAATCTGTTCTTTTCCCATCGGATTGATCACCTCAATGGTGAAACACGCTCAGCAGCAAGGCTTCTGCACGGGCAGCCACCCCCGGCTAATCGCGGTCGCGCTAGTGTCGATGCTCAATCAATTCTGCTATACGCAATTGTCTGGCCAGGCGAGCTGCCCTAGCGACGACATCTGTCCCAGCGACGACGTCGACGACACCGCCTGCATCAACACGCTCGCAGAGATCTTCTACAGGACTATCTACCACCAGGAGGCACAACATCCATGACTAGCCCAGCGTCTTCGCGGACACCCGGAGTCACCAGGGAGTTCGTCGGTCTGGATTCCCCAACCGCCCGGCAGGCCGGATCGGGTGGTCACCCGTGCCAGGGTCTGTACCACCGCAACGCTGATCACAGGCCAACGGTGGCAATGATCGCGACACATTACCAAATCGATTTCTCCGAGCACTACCTCGCGGACTACCTAGCCACCCGCGGGATCGGCTTCCTCGGGTGGAACACTCGGTTCCGCGGGTTTGAGAGCAACTTCCTTCTGGACCACGCGCTCGTGGACATCGGCGTCGGCGTGCGCTGGCTTCGCGAAGTTCAGTGCATCGAAACGGTTATCCTGCTAGGTAATTCGGGCGGAGGATCACTGATGGCTGCCTATCAGGCAAACGCCGGGGACCGACATGTCACCCCGCTGGACGGGATGCGTCCCGCGGCCGGACTCGATGATCTTCCTCCGGCCGACGGCTACGTGGCGAGCGCCGCCCACCCAGGACGCCCCGATGTACTGACTGCGTGGATGGATGCTGCAGTGGTGGACGAAGGCGATGCCATCGCAACGGATCCCGACTTGGATTTGTTCAACGAGCGCAACGGGCCGCCCTACGATGAACAGTTCGTACAGCGCTATCGGGCCACACAGGCCGCCAGGAACGATGCCATCACCGACTGGGCCGAGGCCGAACTCCTCAGAGTGCGCGCCGCGGGATTCTCCGACCGACCGTTCACGGTGATGCGAACCTGGGCAGATCCGCGGATGATCGATCCGGCCCTCGAGCCGACGAAGCGCCCTGCCAACATGTGCTACGCGGGCGTGCCGGTGAAGGCAAACAG
>DAOUYK010000225.1 GCA_030666145.1 Mycolicibacterium sp.
TGACGACTGCGATCCGTTTGCCCGCGCGGAGCTCGGGCTGTCCTGAATCCAGCTACCGGCTATTGCTTTCGCACTTGCAGTCGGCGGCGGACTCAGGCGGTTCCACCTGAACCGTGGAGTGGTCAAGGCCGTGTGCGGTGACCACAGCACGGGCGTCGTCGAGTACCAGCGCCGAGTTCCGTGTGCTGGTCAGGTGAGCGGTGACCATGTGGGAGTCGGAGTTAGAGGGACTATCCCCGGCGCAGCGTCGCATCGTGTTGCACTCGGTGGCCAGTGGAGCAATCGAAGGATGGATACCCACCCGAGAAGCGATTGCTGATTGCGTTCGCGTGATGCACGGGGGAGATGACACCGGCCCAAGCACCGGTCGTCGATCGAGCTTGGCTCCGGCTGGACGCAATTGGAAGCGCGACGCGGGTGCCGCAACCTATCGAAAGCCGTTGACTCACAGCCAAGCCGACCAGAACCGGGTCAGCTGACTTCCGAAAGCCGACAGTGCGGAGGGCACCCCTGACAGGTCGAAAAGCCAATACACTGCCGAAAAGAACCCTTGATTGAGCGGCGGCGATATCAACAGGATCAGCAGGATGAAAAAGCCCCACTGCTTGGCAGGCTGCAGCGCCCGCTGGGTCTCGGAGCTCAGATGCGACTCCAGCGCCCCGTAGCCGTCCAGTCCCGGTATGGGCAGCATGTTGAGTAGGAACGCGGTGATCTGCAGGAAGCCCAGGAAAGCCACGCCGGCCCAGAACACCGAGTGGGCCGGGTCGTACAGCAGCCGGTTCAGTGTGAGCAGCAGCAGTGCGAACCCTAGGTTGACGGCCGGGCCCGCGAGGCTGACCAGCGTCTTCTGCCGCTTTGTCATGGACGCGGTCTGGACGTACACCGCGCCGCCCGGCAGGCCGATTCCGCCTAGCGCGATGAATAGCGCCGGCAGGCCGAGTGACAGCAGTGGATGCGAATACTTCAGCGGGTTGAGCGTGAGATATCCGCGGATGGCGACGTCGCGGTCACCGAACCGCCACGCGCTGTAGGCGTGGCCGAATTCGTGCAAGCACAGCGACACCAACCACCCGAAGATGACGAACACGAACACACCGAGGTAGGCCATCGGCTGGACGCTTTGCGCCGAGAACCATGCGATGGCTCCTCCGAGCGTCGTAAGCGCGACAATGGCCAGGAACACCGGACTGGGTCTCACCGACTGGCGCAGCGGGCGAATGCTCACCTCACGAGGTTAGCTGGGGTTGTCATCGGCCCACGCGAAGCCAGCCCTCGGTATGGCGGTAGAACGTGGAGCGCCGGATTGGTCGCGGCGCCAGTTTCCCGTCTCGGACCACTTGCGCGCCAGTGGTGCCCAGCTGGGCGGCCCGTCCTGGCACCCAGCGTCGGGGTCGCAACCCACCGGAGATGACGCGGGCGCGAAGCCCAGGCATCGCGGTGGTCGGCTCTATCTGCACTCCGGTCACGGAACCGTCGAACAGTAGTGAATCGTCGACTACCGCCTCGCCGCGAATCGTGCCGGCCCCCTCCGGTGGCAGCCACCGGGCCGTCCGGGTTACGACGCTGCCGGTCTCGTCCCGGATTAGCGGAACCCGGGTTGCGGCGCCGCCGCGGGCGCGCCACCCCAGCCACCGCCGGGTCACATGGGCCACTTCGATGTCGAGGCGATCGGCGCGCAGCAACCGGGTCAGCACTGTGGCTAGGTCGGCATGTGAGCCGACCACGATGATGCGGCTGTAGCTGGTGAGGCGGTCAGCGTCGGAGTCGGAAGCGACTTCGGGCAGGACGACGGGCAGAGCGCCCAGCCCCCAGGGAACCCGGCGTCGGCCGAACAGCACAAGCGTGACTTGGGAGGCGTCCAATCTGCTCCTTGTAAACGGACGATGATCAGGTCGGATATTAATCGGATAGGGTGACTCACCGGCTGCACAGGATTTGAGCGCAGTACGAGCCCGAAGAGCGAAGGATACTGCCATGCCGGCGATCGTCCTCATCGGCGCCCAGTGGGGTGACGAGGGCAAAGGTAAAGCCACCGACCTTCTCGGTGGTCGTGTTCAGTGGGTCGTTCGCTACCAGGGAGGTAACAACGCAGGCCACACAGTGGTGTTGCCGACGGGGGAGAACTTCGCTCTCCATCTGATTCCGTCGGGCATTCTGACCCCTGGCGTCACCAACGTCATCGGCAACGGGGTGGTGGTCGATCCCGGGGTGCTGCTCAACGAACTCCAGGGCCTTGAGGCACGTCAGGTGGACACCGACAAGCTGCTCATCTCGGCCGATGCCCACCTGTTGATGCCTTATCACGTGGAGATCGACAAGGTCGTCGAACGGTACGCGGGTAGTAAGAAGATCGGCACCACCGGTCGCGGTATCGGGCCGTGCTATCAGGACAAGATCGCGCGCATCGGGATTCGTGTCGCCGATGTCCTCGATCCGCGAATACTGGCCGAAAAGATCGAGGGCGCACTGGAATTCAAAAATCAGGTACTGGTCAAGATCTACAACCGCAAGGCGCTGGATTCCGCGGCGGTTGTCGACTCGCTGCTGGCGCAGGCAGACGGGTTCGCCCACCGTATCGCCGACACCCGCCTACTGCTCAACACAGCGCTCGAGCACGGGGAAACGGTGCTGTTGGAGGGATCACAGGGCACCCTGCTCGACGTGGATCACGGCACGTATCCCTATGTGACATCGTCGAATCCGACCGCGGGTGGTGCATCTGTCGGGTCAGGCATCGGACCGACGAAGATCACCACGGTGTTGGGGATTCTCAAGGCCTACACCACCCGCGTTGGATCCGGTCCCTTCCCCACCGAGCTGTTCGACCAGAGCGGTGAGTACCTGGCCAAGACCGGTGGCGAGATCGGTGTGACCACGGGGCGGCGACGTCGCTGCGGCTGGTTTGACGCGGTGATCGCTCGCTACGCAACCAGGGTCAACGGCATCACTGACTACTTTCTCACCAAGCTCGACGTGCTGTCCAGCCTGGAGACCGTGCCGATATGTGTGGGCTACACGGTGGGCGGTAAGCGCACCGGCGAGATGCCGATGACCCAGACCGATATGGCTCGCGCCGAGCCGATCTTCGAGGAGCTCCCCGGCTGGTGGGAGGATATCTCGGGGGCGCGCGAGTTCGACGATCTGCCTGCCAAGGCACGCGACTATGTGCTCCGGCTCGAAGAGCTTGCCGGAGCAGATGTTTCGTGTATCGGTGTGGGTCCGGGGCGCGAACAGACGATCGTCCGGCGAGATGTCCTGGACGCGAGGTGATCAGCGACTCAACGCCGGTTGATCCCGAATACGATCGTCGCGGCGGGTTCCCGAACTTCGCGGCGGCGCAGCCCGGCCCAGGCTTCGGGCGGTTCCTGACTGCGATGCGCCGCGCACAGGATCTCGCGGTGTCGGCCGATCCCGATCCCGATACCTGGGAGGGTGCCGCCGACCTCGCCGAGCAACTGGTTGAGCTCTTGGGACCGTTTGACGCGGCCGAGGGAGCCGGCCCCGCCAACCGAGTGCCCACCCTGCCCGGTACCGGCAGCCTGCTTATGCCGCCGTACAAGGTGGTCAGGTTCGAGCCCGACGGAGTCGAGCTGCAAGTGACCTTCAGCCGGTTCTCGGTTGGCGGGAATTATGCCGTCCATGGGGGAGTGCTGCCGCTGCTGTTCGACGCGCTATTCGGCATGATGATTCACGCCGCCGGGCGCCCGATCAGCCGGACCGCCTTCCTTCATGTGGACTACCGCAACGTCACCCCGATTGACACTGCGCTGACCGCGCGGGGGTGGGTGCGTGAGACGCAAGGGCGCAAAGCTTTCGTCAACGCCGAATTGCGCGACCCAGAAGGCAAGCTCCTGGCCGAGGCGAACGGGCTGATGATCCTTCTCCTACCTGGACAGGCGTAGCGGAATCGTCAGTTGCGCGGTCCTGCGCAGTGAATTTCGCCGGTCGAAGCTTTGTGACGGCTCGGCGTGCCACGATGAGGCAGTGACGCATTCGGTTGACCACCACCTCCGCCATCTCACGACACCTCGAGCTGCCGCTCTTGCCGGTGTGTTGTTTGCATTGTTGTTCGGGGCGGTGCTGGTGTTGATGCGTACTGCGCTGCCTGATGGGGAACAGCTCGGTGCGCAGTGGGTCGCCGGGTCGAAAGGGCGGTTGCGGGTTGCCATCGTCCTGATGCCCTTCGCGGGCATCGCGTTTCTGTGGTTCATCGGCGTGGTACGCGACGGGTTGGGCGCACTGGAGGACAAATTTTTCGCTACGGTGTTCATCGGCAGCGGGCTGCTGTTCCTTGGGATGATCTTTGTCTCCACGACCGTCGGTGCCGGACTGCTCGCGAGCAGAGAATTCCTCGGCGAGGACGGGCAGCGCACAGAGGTCGCGGCCTTCGGGCAGGAACTGCTGACTGCGCTGAGCAATACCTATGCGCTGCGGATGGCGGCGGTGTTCATGATCTCGCTGGCTACCATCTGGTTGCGGACCGCCCTGATGCCCCGCTGGCTGGTCGTGGTTTCCTACCTTGCCGCGCTGTGCCTCCTCGTGGCCAGCGACACCACGTCGTGGATCACCGTGGCCTTTCCGGTGTGGGTGCTGGTGGTCAGCGTGCTGATGCTGGTGCGCGGCGGGGTGATCGACCTGCCCGGCGATGGAGGCGGGCTCAGTCCGCGGTCAGACTGAGTGCCCCTCACGACCGGTTGTGCACAATCGGCGACCTACCGCTAACGGCCGGGTACCCTCGCCGCCATGCGCACCGTCGAGGTATTCGCCGATGTCCTGTGCCCGTTCACCACCTCGGGCTGCGCACTCTGGTCGATCGGCGCGGCAACCGCGAGCTTACCGAACCACGCCTGCGTATCCGGGCCTGGCCGCTTGAGCTGATCAACGGCAAGCCGCTCGACTCGCACCACGTCGGCGCGGAGATCTTGGTCTTGCGCGCGTCTGTGTGCCCCGATCTCTTCGCGGGATTCTCAGTCGACACCTTTCGGGGTACCTCGATGGCCGCGTTCGCGCTGACGGCTGCGGCGGACCGCGTCGGCCTCGAACCCCTCGATGCCGAGACCAGGTCCGCGACGCTCCACGCCGACTGGGACGAGGGACGGACTCGCGGCGTGATGGGCTCGCCACATTTCTTCACCGGCGACGGCGGGAGCTGGTTTTGCCCCGGACTCGATATCAGCCGCGACAATCTCGGCAACTTCGTCATCGCTTGGAAACAGCGCACGGAGGCGTTCGTTGAAAGTGTCTTCGGCTGAGCCCAACCCTTGCCTGTCCTCGACAGTGGACGGTACGGCCTGGATAGGGGCATGAACTCCACGGTCAGCGTGCAGCGCGGTGTCGGCCGCCCCCTCGGCCTCCATGGTCCCCGTTCGGCAGCGCCGGCCACCAGATCCTCGGTCCGATGAGGGTGAACAATGCCGGGATGATCACCGTGCGTACGACGAAGGTGTCCAACAGGATGCCCAGCCCGACGATGATGCCCAACTGGGTGAGCACGATAAGAGGAAGTACGCCCAGCACGCAGAACACCGAAGCTAATACGATACCT
>DAOUYK010000106.1 GCA_030666145.1 Mycolicibacterium sp.
CCGCCCGGACGATGGTGGAATGTCCGGCAGCAACCGCCACCAGCGAAATCGTATGTGCAAAGCTTGACGCGCCCGGGCTCCAGGCTCGCCGGGCAGAGTTGATGAGGTGACGCGATGACCTTCAACAAGAGCGTGCGGATCGACACGAGCACCGCCTCGAGTAGCGGCGGGGGCCGAGGTCCCGGCCGTGGCATGGCGATCGGCGGCGGGCTGGGCGGACTGCTGATCATGGTGGTGGCACTGCTCCTCGGCCTTGATCCCAGCTCGGTTGTCCCGCAGCAGGGGCAGGTGACCAACCCAAGCGTCGAGGGCCCGGCGTTCGATCTGAGCCGGTGCCAGACCGGCGAGGACGCCAACCGCATCGTGCAGTGCCGGGTTGTGGCGACCGGCAACTCCGTCGACCAGGTCTGGGAGCAGCTGATGCCGGGATACACCCGGCCTCAGATCCGATTGTTCAGCGGGTGGGTCGACACCGCGTGCGGGTCGGCGACCAGTGATGTCGGGCCCTTCTACTGCCCGGTCGACCAGACGGCATACTTCGACACCGGCTTCTTTGATGTGCTGGTCGCCCAGTTCGGTTCTAGCGGCGGCCCGCTCGCCCAAGAGTACGTGGTTGCCCACGAGTTCGGGCACCATGTGCAGAATCTGCAAGGCGTGTTGGGCCGGGCCCAGCGGAATCCCCAGGGGGCCACCGGAGCAGGAGTTCGCACCGAGCTGCAAGCCGATTGCTACGCCGGTGTATGGGCACACTATGCCGCCATCACCAAACAAGAGAGCACCGGTGTGCCTTTTCTGGAGCCCCTGAGCGACAAAGACATCGCCGATGCGCTCTCGGCGGCCTCGTCGGTAGGCGACGACCGCATCCAGGAGGCAGCTACGGGCCGGGTCAATCCGGAGTCCTGGACCCACGGTTCCTCCGAACAACGCCAGAAGTGGTTCACCCTGGGATACCAGACCGGCAACCCCGCCAAGTGCGACACTTTCGCCACCAACGACCTTGGCTAGGCAGAGGCTAGACAGACCCTCACCTGCCTGGCGAAACAGCTGAGCACGTGATCGCCCGCTCCGCCGGCGCGCTCAATCACCACTGCGACAGCTGGCACCGAACGTTGTAGGGATCGTCGTGCTGCACGAGAACCTGGCCATCGACGGCGATGTCACAGTGCGCATTCGGCGCTGCCTGGCCACCGCGCCTTGTGCTGCTCACCGTGAGGATCGCCCACGCGGGATCCTCGAGCGTGGTTTCGAACACCCACGGCTCACCCGGCGCCAGGTTCACCTTCTCCCGCTTCGCGAAGGCGTACGCGTCGGCGTTGAAGGCTTCCATGCTCGGAGGCTGAGTCGTCAGGTAAAACAGGTCGAACTCGTAGGCGCCTGCCGATGTCAGCGTGTACCGAACCTGCTGGCCGTCCGTCTCAGCATTCGCCGCCGCCTGGCTGACCGCAACCGTTGCTGCGGCCGTCATCAGGGCCGCCCCTATCTTGGCTGTCGCTGTTCGCATGTGGGTTACATCGCCGGACGGTACCCGACAGTTACACCCACTCCCGGTCCCGGATCTCGCACAGACTGCAGATCTCGTTGACGGCAAACCACCCCAACCGTCGACAGGTTAACCTGTTCGTCACATACAGACATTTTCTAGAAACACGGGCGATCTAGCGTCCGGATTCGACACCAGTCGCGGTGTCGCCGTTCTCGCCTCCGATGCATTCAGCAACTACCCCAACTCAACGCCTCATCAGGGCATGAGCGCTGTTGATACCCAGAAAGGCCCGTCATGCAACAACCCCGACGCTCCTCCTTGAAACGATCCGCGCTAGCCGCAGGCAGCGTCGTAGCGGTCACGAGTCTGCTGCTGGCCGGCTGTGGCAGCAAGGCCAGCGAGGAAGACTCAGCAAAAGCCGCATCATGTGTGGACACCTCCGGGGACACCATCAAGGTCGGCGCCCTGAACTCGCTGTCGGGCACGATGGCGATCTCGGAAGTAACCGTCCGCAACGCTGTCGATCTGGCCGTCGAGCAGATCAACGCCGACGGCGGGGTGATGGGCAAGAAGATCGACCTCGTGGGAGAGGACGGCGCGTCGGAGCCCACGGTGTTCGCCGAGAAGGCCGAGAAGCTCATCAGCAGCGACTGCGTGGCCGCCGTCTTCGGGGGCTGGACGTCGTCCAGCCGCAAGGCCATGCTGCCGGTGTTCGAGGGCAACAACTCTCTGCTCTACTACCCCGTGCAGTACGAGGGCCTGGAATCCTCCCCGAACATCTTCTACACCGGCGCAACGACCAACCAGCAGATCGTGCCCGCACTGGACTATCTCAAGGACCAGGGCGTCAAGTCGCTGTACCTGGTCGGTAGCGACTACGTCTTCCCGCAAACCGCCAACCGCATCATCAGGGCATACGCGGAGGCCAACGGGATCGAAATCAAGGGCGAGGACTACACCCCCCTCGGCTCGACCGATTTCTCCACGATCGTCAACAAGGTCCGCAGCGCCGACGCCGACGCGGTGTTCAACACCCTCAACGGCGACTCGAACGTGGCGTTCTTCCGGGAGTACAAGAACGTCGGCCTGACCCCCGAGGAGATGCCGGTGGTATCGGTGTCCATCGCCGAGGAAGAAGTGGGCGGCATCGGTGTACAGAACATCGAGGGCCAGCTGGCGGCGTGGGACTACTACCAGACCATCGACACTCCGGAGAACAACGAGTTCGTCAAGGCCTACAAGGACAAGTTCGGCGCCGACAAGCCAACCTCGGATCCGATGGAGGCCGCCTACTTGTCGGTCTACCTGTGGAAGAACACTGTCGAGAAAGCCCAGTCGTTCGACGTCAAGGCGATCCAAGACAACGCCGGCGGCGTCAGTTTCAACGCCCCAGAGGGCTTGGTCACCATCGACGGCGACAACAACCACATCACCAAGACCGCCCGCATCGGTGAGATTCGCCCCGACGGTCTGATCTACACGATCTGGGAATCCCCCGGCCCCATCGAGCCGGACCCGTACCTGAAGTCCTACCCCTGGGCTGCTGGGCTCTCCGGCTGACCCAGGTATGGATGTCCTTATCGGACAACTGGCAACAGGGTTGAGCCTTGGCTCAATCCTGTTGCTGGCCGCACTGGGGCTGTCGCTGACATTCGGCCAGATGGGCGTCATCAACATGGCGCACGGCGAGTTCATCATGGCCGGTTGCTACACCGCCTACGTGGTGCAACAGATCGTGTCGAACGCCGGTGTCTCGCTACTTGTTTCGCTAATCGTCGGCTTCCTCATCGGCGGTGCGATGGGAGCACTGCTGGAGGTCACGCTGATCCAGCGGATGTACACCAGGCCCTTGGATACCTTGCTGGTGACCTTCGGCGTCGGCTTGGTCCTGCAGCAGGTAGCGCGGGACATCTTTGGCGCGCCCGCGGTCAACGTCATCGCCCCCGAGTGGCTGTCCGGGGGCGTTGACATCCTCGGCGCCGTCGTGCCCAAGACCCGTATTTTCATCCTGGTGCTCGCCATCGTGTGCGTCGCCGCGCTGGCCACCGTACTGAAGGCCAGCCCCATGGGACGGCGGATCCGGGCGGTGGTACAGAACCGTGATCTCGCTGAGAGCAGCGGCATCTCGTCGCGCAAGACCGACATCACGACGTTCTTCATCGGATCCGGTCTTGCCTCCGTGGCGGGCGTGGCATTGACGCTGATCGGCTCGACCAGTCCGACGATTGGGCAGAGCTACCTCATCGACGCGTTCCTGGTCGTCGTCGTGGGCGGTCTCGGTCAGATCAAGGGCACCGTGATCGCCGCCTTCTCCTTGGGCTTCCTGAACTCGTTCATCGAATTCAACACGACCGCATCGCTAGCCAAGGTGATCGTCTTCGTGATCATCGTGATCTTCCTGCAGGTGCGACCCCAAGGCCTATTCGCCGTTCGGTCACGGAGCCTCGTGTGAGGACGTCAGCGCGGACAATAGGAGCACGAAGTGTGTTCGGTCGCTGGCAGACGTGGGCCGGTTTCGGAGTGGCGGCGGTAATACTCTTCGGGCTGGCGCCCATTGCGCTCTCGGACTTCCGGCTCAGCCTGTTGGCGAAGTTCCTGTGCTTCGCCATCGTTGCCGTCGGAATCGGACTGGCTTGGGGCCGTGGCGGGATGCTCGTCCTGGGCCAAGGCGTGTTCTTTGGCCTCGGCGGCTACCTGATGGGCATGCATCTGAAGATCGCCGATGCACAGATATTCGGCAACGACGTGCCTGATTTCATGCAGATCCAAGGGATGCGCGAACTCCCGGACTATTGGGCGCCGTTCGCCTCCCCCGTGTTCACCCTTCTTGCCATCGTGCTGCTGCCGACCGCCATCGCCGCCGCGTTGGGCTTCGGCGTATTCAAACGCCGGGTCAAGGGGGCATATTTCGCGATCCTGTCGCAGGCACTGGCCGCGGCGCTGGCCATCCTGCTGGTCGGACAAACCACTCTGGGGGGCAGCAACGGGCTCAACAGATTCCGCACCTTCTTCGGGTTCACTCTCAACGATCCGGCGAACCGACAGATGCTCTATTTCATTGCCGCCGCCACTCTGCTGGTCGTGGTGGCGGTGGTCCGCCAGCTGATGCAGAGCCGCTACGGGGAACTCTTGGTGGCGGTGCGTGACGGTGAAGAGCGGGTGCGCTTCCTGGGCTACGACCCGGCCAACGTCAAAGTGGTGGCCTATGCCATAGCCGCCCTGTTCGCCAGCATCGCCGGGGCGTTGTTCGCCCCCATCGTCGGCTTCATCGCACCGTCGCAAGTCGGGATCCTGCCCTCGATCGCCTTTCTGATCGGCGTGGCGATCGGCGGGCGCACGACGTTGCTCGGCCCAGTCCTCGGTGCTATTGGAGTGGCGTGGGCGCAAACGCTTTTCTCCGAACGCTTTCCCTCGGAGTGGACCTACGCCCAGGGCCTGCTGTTCATCGTCGTCGTTGGCTTCTTCCCGGCCGGGTTCGCGGGGCTCAGCGTGTTGTTCATCAGATTCCAGCGCCGCCGCAATGCAGAGCCTGACGAGACTCCCGACGCCGATCCGCACTCAGAGACCGAGAATGTGGAGGTCCGGCGATGACTGCAGAAGAACCACACCCTAAAGCCGGCGGTAACGTCGGCATGGGCACCGAATACCTCGAAGTCCGCAACCTGACAGTCGATTTCGACGGCTTCAAAGCCGTCAGCGGCCTTGACCTCACCTTGTTCCAGGGTGACCTGCGATTCCTGATCGGCCCCAACGGTGCTGGCAAGACAACCGTGATCGACGCCATCACCGGTCTGGTAGCGGCGACCGGATCGGTCAATAAGTCCGGCGTGGAGCTGCTAGGCAAGAAGGTGCACAAAATCGCCAGAGGCGGCGTGGGCAGAACATTCCAGACCGCCAGCGTGTTCGAGCAGTTAACGGTATTGCAGAACCTCGACATCGCCGCCGGGGCGGGCCGTTCGGCCTGGACGCTCCTGCGGCGCCGGTCCGGAGTGCTCCCCTCCATCGAAGAAGCGTTGGACACTACCGGTTTGACCGCCCTGGCCAACAAGCCCGCAGGCATGCTGGCACACGGCCAGAAGCAATGGCTGGAAATCGGCATGCTGCTCGTGCAGAACGCCGATGTGCTGCTGCTTGACGAACCCGTCGCCGGTATGAGCGCCGAAGAACGGGACGAAACCGGGAACCTGTTGTGCCGCATCGGTGGTGAGCGAACCGTCGTCGTCGTCGAACACGACATGGATTTCATGCGAGCCTTCGCGACATCGGTGACGGTGATGGCCCGAGGAAAGGTGATCGCGGAGGGATCGGTGGCCGAAGTCCAGGACGACCCCAAAGTCCAGGAAGTCTATCTGGGCACCGCGGCAGCCGGCTCTTCAGATTTTTCTGAACGCGAATCCGCCGGACACCCCGAGGAGACCTCATAGTGCTTCAGCTTGTCGACGTGCGCACCGGGTACGGTCGCTCGGAGGTCGTTCACGGAGTGAGCGTCGAGGTGCCTTCCGCCGGAGTAGCAGCGGTAATGGGCCATAACGGTGCGGGCAAAACCACGCTGTTGCGGGCGGCGGTCGGACTGCTGAAATGCACTGCCGGCAAAGTAATTTTCAACGATGAGGATGTCACCAAGCTGCGGCCGAGCGCGCGGGTGCTCCGCGGTCTGGCGTATGTGCCCCAGGGCCAGCAGTCTTTTGGCCAGCTAACCACCGCTGAGAACCTGCAAGTCGTCGCCGACGGCAGGAAGAACGGCAAGCAGCTGATCGATGAGCAACTCGACCTGTTCCCGGCGCTCAAGGAATTACTGACACGGCGGGCGGGCCTGCTGTCGGGGGGACAGCGGCAACAGCTGGCGATCGCCCGTGCACTGATCACCAGCCCCACTTGTCTGATTCTCGACGAGCCCACCGAGGGAATTCAGCCATCGGTGGTCGCCGAGATCGAAGAAGCGATCACCGAGCTGACACAGCGTGGTGATCTTGGCGTGCTGCTCGTCGAGCAGCACATCGGGTTCGCGCTCGAATCCTCCCAGCGCTACTACATCATCGCCTCTGGCCGCATCACCTCCAGCGGAACCGGGGGCTTGGCGTCCGAAGGGGATGTCCGCGCCGCCATGGCCATTTGACGGTGGCATCGGCAACGTCGGCCAGATATTGACGTCGACCCGATATTGACTTCGGCCCGGTACTGACCGCGGCCGCACAAGGTTGCTAATGGAGTCCACCAACGCCATCACTCATCTGCAACGTGCTCTATCTCCGCACCGCTCCCGCTAGAGGGCGAGGCGGGACAACACTTCGCCGACGACTGCACCCGTAGCGATGGCGACCTGCTGACCGGTAGAAAGGTCTTTGACGCCGACGGTGCCCGCCTCGATGTCACGGTCACCGGCCACCAACGCCATGGACGCGCCCGACCTATCGGCAGCTCGCATCGCGCCTTTGAGCCCGCGGTCGCCGTATGCCATGTCGACGCGTAAGCCGGCACCCCGAAGCGTTGCCGCCAGAGCGGCCAGTTCTAACTTGGCCCGCTCCCCCAACGGCACGCAATACACGTCCACCCGGCCGGCGGTTCCCGCCGACTTTCCTTCCGCACGCAGCGCTAACAGGGTGCGGTCAACACCGAGCCCGAACCCGATGCCCGAGAGATCCCGCCCACCGAGCTGGTGCATCAGCCCGTCATAGCGGCCACCGCCACCGATACCGGATTGCGCACCCAAACCGTCATGCACGAATTCGAACGTCGTCTTGGTGTAGTAGTCGAGTCCGCGCACCATCCTCGGGTTTACCACGTACGGCACAGCCAACGCATCCAGATGCCCAAGCACCGTCTCGAAGTGCTCCTTGGCCATGTCAGACAGATGATCGATCATCACCGGAGCGCGAGCGGTCATCTCCCGCACAGTCGGGCGCTTATCGTCGAGAACACGCAGCGGGTTCAACCGAACGCGGCTCCGTGTTTCTTCGTCCAGGTCCAGCCCAAACAGAAAGTCCTGCAGCAATTCCCGGTATTGCGGCCGGCAGCTGTCATCCCCGAGCGAGGTGATCTCCAGACGGAACCCGTCCAATCCGAGCGAGCGAAACCCGGCATCGGCGACGGCGATGACTTCGGCGTCCAACGCGGGGTCGTCTACACCGATCGCCTCCACACCGACCTGCTGCAGCTGACGATAGCGGCCGGCCTGGGGCCGCTCGTAGCGGAAGAAAGGTCCCGAATAGCAGAGCTTGACAGGCAGTTGGCCGCGGTCCAGACCGTGCTCGATCACTGCCCGCATGACTCCCGCGGTGCCCTCCGGGCGCAGGGTCACCGAGCGATCGCCACGGTCGGCAAACGTGTACATCTCCTTGGAGACAACGTCAGTGGACTCCCCCACCCCCCGGGCGAACAGGGCGGTGTCCTCGAAAACGGGCAACTCAATGTCGCCATACCCCGCGAGTCGGGCGACACCGAGCAGGCCGCCGCGCACTGCGACGAACTCTGCCGACTCCGGTGGCAGATAGTCGGGCACCCCTTTAGGCGCCTGGAACGACGTAGACGACCTAGACGACGCAGCTTCAGTCACGAGTCAGACCTTCGAGGAACGGGTTGGTGCGGCGTTCGGCGCCAATGGTGCTTCGCTCGCCGTGCCCCGGTAATACCAGGGTGTCATCGTCGAGCACCAGAAGTTTATTCACGATCGACTGCAGTAGGTCACGACCGCTGCCGCCGGGGAGATCGGTGCGACCCACCGATTGGCGGAACAACGTATCGCCGGTGAAGGCCACAGAACGACCTGACACGCCGGAAAGACCCGACATGCCCGACACCCCGAAACCACTCACACCGGCTTCGAGGCCAATACCCCCGTCGACGCGATATACCACCGAACCCGCGGTGTGGCCGGGTGTGTGATCCACGACCACGGTGATGGCGCCCATCTCGATTTTATCGCCGTCTCGATCCAGCTCAATGACCTGCGCGGGCTCGCGAAACATCGCGCCGAACGCCATCTGAGCCAGCTTGGGACCGAAGCCCCTGATGGGATCGGTGAGCATGAAGCGGTCCGCTGGGTGGATGTACACAGGACAGCCGTAGGTGTCGGCAACCTTCTGCGCCGACCAGATGTGGTCGATGTGACCGTGAGTGAGCAGCACCGCCGCCGGCGTGAGGCGATGTTCGTCCAGAATCCCGCGCAGCGGACCCATGGCCCGCTGGCCCGGATCGACGACGATGGCGTCCGCGCCGGCCCGAGGGGCCAACACATAGCAGTTGCACGCCAACATGCCGGCCGGGAATCCGGTGATCAACACGGTTCAAGCTTCCCACGTCCACTCCGCGCCGCTGTTCGCGAGGGTCGCGGCACCGGCGCCCAGCAACAGCTGGCACACTCGGTGCCGACCAAATCGAACGCGAGGAGGACACCGGCGGTGCCGACCAACGAACAACGGCGTGCGACAGCCAAGCGCAAGCTCGAGCGACAACTCGAACGACGGGCCGACAACGAACGCAAACGCCGTCTCTACACGATCATCGGATCGGCAGTGGTCGCGGTTGTCGTGATCGGCGCCGTAGTAGCGACCATCGTGGTCACCAACCGTGATTCAGGCGGCCAGACCGCATCTGCGACCAGCACAACGTCGAGCGCGCCGGAGGCTCCACTGCCTGACGCCGGCGGACCGGCACAGATCGGAGCACTGCCCGCCTTCCAAGCACCAGAAGGGCTGGGCGCCGACTGTCAGTACCCCGCGTCCACTGAAGAGGCCAGTAAGCCCGCCACGGCCCCGCGCACCGGCAAGGTGCCGACCGAACCAGCCCAGATCAGCGCCAGCATGACGACCAACCAGGGAAACATCGGCCTTCAGCTCGACAACGGCAAGTCGCCGTGCACCGTCAACAGCTTCGCCAGCCTGGCCCAACAGGGTTTCTTCAACGACACCCCGTGCCACCGGCTAACCACGAGCGAATCCTTGGCCGTCCTGCAGTGTGGCGACCCGACGGGCGTGGGCAGCGGTGGTCCGGGATACCAGTTCGTCAACGAATACCCGACCGACCAATACGCGCCGAATGATCCGAAGTTTATAGAGCCGGTGACCTACCCGCGGGGCACACTGGCGATGGCCAATGCGGGGCCAGGCACCAACGGTAGCCAGTTCTTCCTGGTGTTCCAGGACTCCCAGCTGCCGCCGAACTACACAGTGTTCGGCACCATCGACGAAACCGGCCTGGCGACACTGGACAAGATCGCCGCCGAAGGTACCGCCGACGGTGGGCCCGATGGCGCGCCGAAGGCCGACGTCAATGTGAAGTCGATCGCCCTGGATTGACCCTGGATTAACCCCGAAGTCGCGCTGTACACCGAGTCGGTCCACCTCGGCTGACCAGAGGAAGGCTGGAAGCTCAAGCCGCCGAGGTGATGCGGTAGACGTCGTAAACGCCTTCCACATTGCGCACCACGTTGAGCACATGGCCGAGATGCTTGGGGTCGCCCATCTCGAAAGTGAACCGGCTGATCGCCACTCGGTCATTGGAGGTCGTCACCGAGGCCGACAAAATATTGACCTTCTCGTCGGCCAAAACCCGGGTGACATCCGACAACAGCCGGTGCCGGTCCAGCGCCTCCACCTGGATCGCGACCAGGAACACCGACGACGGCGACGGCGCCCACTGCACGTCGATGATCCGTTCGGACTG
>DAOUYK010000170.1 GCA_030666145.1 Mycolicibacterium sp.
GCAGTCGGCAACCCCGCTGCCCGAGCCGGCCGCTCTCCCCACCGCCGAAATCGCAGAAGTGCCGCCACCCGAGGCCGAACCGGCCCCGCAGGCCGAACCGGCCCCGCAGGCCGAACCGCCTGCCCCGGAAGCACCGCTGGCACGGACGATGCTCCCGCAACCTGACGTCGTTGCCCCTGCGCTAGACGCGCCGCTAGACGGGACGGCGCCCGGCTTACCAGCGCCGGAAATGATGCCGCTGCCGGAACCTGAAGAATCCGCGGAGATTCCCGAGGGGATAGGCGCCTTCGATGACGACCCGCCGCCACTCGGGACCCCGTTGCTGCCTTAAAGCCATCCGGCTGCTGCCTTAAAGTCATCGGCGTTTCTGCGTGCGTCGACGTGCGGTGAAACATTCCGTCGCGCGAGTTCGATAACTGATCAGAAGCAACCAGAAATCAACTTCGGTTCGCCCGCGACGGTAACGTTGGCGCTGAACGTGAACGACGGACTAGGATGGCAACGTGCGCAGCGCTCGTCTGCAGCGAACTAAACCCCCGCACAGGGTCATGCAACGCGTGGGGGCGGCCCTGGGTGGTGTACTGGTGCTCACCGGGTTATCCACAGTGGGACCGGCGGCCTCAGGCTGGGCCGCGTCGACTTCCCCGGCAACAGTTGCAAGCGTGTCACCCCTCGCGGGTCAGACCGTCGGCGTGGTGCACCCCGTGACCGTGACATTCACTGGCCCCGTCAATAACCGGGCCGCGACGGAGCGCATGATCATCGTCGCCCCCGCGGGCACTTCCGATCAAGCCTCCGGGTCATTCAACTGGCTCGACGACCACATCGTCGAGTGGACTCCCACCGAGTTCTTCCCGGCCTACACGCCGATCAACGTCTCGGTCGGCGCGTTCGCCACCAGCTTCCAAACCGGTGCATCCGTGGTCAGCGTCGCTGATATCAGCGCATACACGTTCACCGTGAGCATCGACGGGGTGACGGCACGGCAGATGCCCACCTCGATGGGCAAATACGGGTTCGCGACTCCGATCGGGACGTTCAGCGCGCTCGGCAAAGAGCGCAAGCTCACATTCGATTCACGCACCATCGGCATTCCACTCGACGACCCCGAGGGCTACCTGATCAAGGGGGAATACGGCGTGCGTGTCACGTGGGGTGGTGTGTACGTGCATTCAGCGCCGTGGTCGGTGGGCTCGCAAGGTTATGCCAACGTGAGCCACGGGTGCATCAACCTCAGCCCTGACAACGCTGCCTGGTACTTCAACACAGTCCGCGTAGGCGACCCGATCATCGTGCAGGCCTGAGCCTGCCCGGCCACGGCCTGCCCACCACGAAGTGCCGATGCACGATGTAACGATTTCAGGGCCATCGCAGATGCACCCAGTGACAAGTAGCGCAACTGCGGAACCCGGAGGGTAAATCGGTGAAGTTCGTATTCGGCGCGAAGATCGTTTCCATCATCGCAGCGGCGGCTTTCGCGGCGTTGGTCGCTAACACAGCGCCCGCCGCCGCTGAGCCGGCTCCGCCGCCGCTCCCGGCTCCGCCGCCGCTCCCGGCTCCGGTGCCGCTGCCTGTGGAGGGGCTGCCAGCGGCAACCGAGGCTCCCTCGCAAGCCGTCACGAATACTGCTGGTGAACCGGCCGCCGAAGGGGTCCCTCATCTCCCTAGCCCCGAGGCCCTCCCGCCAGGCACCAGCGCCGCCCCGGAGAATCCGAATCAACCGCGGTTGGCCTACGTGCGTGATCTGTGGCACGCGATGCGGACGCAGGAGGTCAGCGGTACCGACGCGCTGCTGCTGCTCACGCAGCGGCCCATGGACGCCGACGCCACGTCGTCACGAGGGCTGCCCTCCGGACCCCAGACGCAGTTGCCCGCAGAGCCTGCACCCGACGTGCCAGTGCCGGCCGACGCGCCGCCGCTCGCACCTTAGTTACCTGGCCGCTCCAGCCAGCGGCGTAGCCTCAATGCGCGCCGGGACATGCTTGTGCCAGGGCGTTCCAGCGTAGGCGTCGCGCCAGTCGCTCGACGTCAGGGAATTTGGCGCCACGCCTGGAACCAGCTCTGTGCCATCCCGGTCGATGAAGTCGAGCCCGTATCCGTTGGGCAGCGACGCGTGCCCAGGAAGCATCGCGTCGCTGATCTCGACCGTCGCGTCCGCCGCACCTGCGGCCGTGGTGATCCGCGCACGGCCGCCGTCGTGCAGGCCCAGCGATTCGGCATCCTCGGCGCTGACTCGCAGCGATCCCTCGGCGTCGCGTTTTCGCCACGCCGGGTTACGCATGATGTCGTTGGCGGTGAACGCGCGGCGCTCACCCGCCGACAGGACGATCGAAAAATCTGGGGTTGTCAGTCCGGGCGCCGCGTCGGCCAGCGCCCGCACGTCGGCCAGCATCTGGGGCAACTCCAGAGCGATCTTATGATCCGAATGCGTGATCAACGCGAAGTCGTCCTCGTACTCGTGGACGGTAAATGTCATACCCGAACGGCTTTCGAGAATCGCGCTGAACAGCGCATTACCGTCCGCATGCCCGGCGCGGCCAACCGCCTCCGGGTAGGTCATCGCCGCCTTCTGCGCCAGTCCCCACAGCGCCGCCGCCCCTGAAAGGCCTTCGGGCAGTGTCGGTCCCAACGTCTCGTACAGCACGAAGGGCAGCGCCTTACCCAATCCAGGATTGGCACCGACGGCCTCGAGGAAAGCGCTGGCGTATACCGCGAGGCCCGACTCAGCTGCACGTCGCAGCGGGGCCAACTCGGACTCGTCGACCACGTCGAGTGCACGCATAAGGCGGGCCCAGATCTCGGGCTCGGGCAAGGTGCCCGGCAGCGGTTCCATCAATCGGTGTCGTAGGTGGAAAGTGTTGTGCGGGAACTCAAGGTTGAAGAAGGTCGCCTCGACCTTCTCGTACTGGGTCGCCGCGGGTAGCACATAGTGCGCCAACCGGGCCGTCTCCGTCATCGCCACGTCGATAACCACGAGCAACTCCAGCTCCGCGAACGCCCGACTCACCGTGTCGGAGTCCGCGATCGAGTGCGCAGGGTTGCTGCTCTCCACGATCATCCCGCGGAACCGGTCGGGGTGCTCGGTCAGAATCTCCTGGGGCACGACGTTGCTGGGCATCAGGCCGCCGATGATCGGCGCGCCGGTCACCGGTGTCCGGCCGACTCCGCCGGGCCGGAACAACGGCGCGAAGGACGAATGTAGATGCTGGCCACCGCGTTTGGCGAAATTGCCGGTCAGGATCCACAACATCTTGTTCAGGTACGAACACAATGTGCTGTTGGGCCCCTGCTGAACCCCGAGATCCTCGAACACCGCTACGCTGCCCGCCGCACCGATGCGGCGGGCAGCGGCGCGCAACTGATCCTCGTCGACGCCGCAGCGTTGTGCGTAATCATCGACCGGCACCTCCCCAAGAACCTCACCTACCGGCTCCACGCCGGTGACGTGCTCGGCAAGAAAATCCTCGTCGCACAAATCCTCTTGCACCAACACCGCCGCCAACGCCGCCAGACACCATGCGTCTGTTCCCGGTCTGACCCGCAGGTGAAACTCAGCCATCTTCGCCGTGTCGGTGATGACGGGATCGATCACGATCATTGACCTGGCCGGATCCTTGGCGATCTCGTGCAGCACCACCCGGGCCCGCGGAAAACTCTGCGACATCCACGGGTTCTTGCCGATGAACACCGATACCTCCGCGTGCTCGAACTCGCCGCGGGTGTGATTCCCATAGAAGTGGGCGTCCACCCAATGCTCCCCGGTCTTCTCCTGCGCCAGCGCGTTGGAGCGGTAGTGGGAACCCAGCGACTTGAGGAACGCGCCGCTGTACGCACCGCCGAGATGGTTTCCCTGTCCACCACCGCCGTAGTACATGATCTTGTCGCCGCCGTGAGCCTCGGCGATGGCACTGAATCCCGAAGCGATCTCCGAGACAGCCGTGTCCCAGTCAACCTCTTCGAAAGTTCCGTCCGGCCGACGGCGCATGGGGGAGGTCAGGCGGTTGGGGTCATTCTGGTAGTGATCAAGACGCAACGCCTTGTTGCAGGTGTACCCGCGAGAGGCGGGGTGGGCCTTGTCCCCGCGTATGCGGGCCAGTGCGCGGTCCTCGACCTGTACAACGATGCCGCAGTTGCATTCGCACAAGATGCAGGCAGTGGGCTGCCAGTCGGTGGTTTGGTCGGTCATTGCGAGGTCCGCCTTGTGGTGGGGGGTGGTAGCTCGGCACTGAGAAGTGACCGGAGCTGGGCATGAACTGTGTCGAGTGGCTCGAGCTCGCGCAATGCCCGCGCGATGACGACCGCGCCTTCGAACGAGGAGAGAACGAGGACCGCCAGGGCGGCGGCGCGCTTTGCGGGAACACCGTCGTACTTGAGCCGTTGCTCAATCTCTTCGCGCCATCGGAGGAAAGCCGCCGCCGCACGGTCGATCACGGGTTTCTCCGGGTCGGCGTTCGAGGGGTCACCCGATTCGACGGCCACCGCAACAACCGGGCAACCCGCACGGAAGTCACTGCGCTGCAGTTGCTTACGATAACTGTCGAAGAGTTCATCCAGCGCATCACGCGTCGATTCCGCAGCCCCGAGCTTGGCCGCCATGTAGTCACCGGCGTAATCGACCGCTTCGCAGAGCAACTGTGTGCGGCCACCAGGGAAGTAGTGATATGCCGACCCCCTGGGGGCGCCGCTGTGCTCGAGGACATCGGCGATGGCGGTGGGATGAGCACCCCGTTCCCCGATTAGCAGCGCCGCGGAAACAATCATGCGTTCGCGTGGACTTGTCACATGCGTGGACTTGTCACAATGAGACCGCCTTCATCGACTATGTATGCCACATTACATAATCCGGAGGTGCGCAAGCGTCGACTTCGCCCGTATTGCGCCCGGCGACTCTGCTACGACGTTGCTAGGACGGCAACGCCGATCAGGCGGAGCCAGCCTCGTTGAACTCGTTGAGCGTGCCGGTGGCCTCCAGATACTCCTGCACCCAGCGTTGGATCACAGTCGCGGTCTTCTCTACCTTCTCGAACTGACCGACCACCTGGCCGACGGGGTTGAAGGCGACGTCGACAGTCTGGTCGGGATACTTGTTCGTGGCGGACACCGCAAGCCCGGACACCATGAACTGCAGTGGCATCCCGAGCGGCTTCGGGTTGTCGGGTTCATCCCACGCATCGGTCCAGTCATTGCGCAACATGCGGGCCGGCTTGCCAGTGAACGACCGACTTCGGACGGTGTCGCGGCTGCCCGCCTGCACATATGCGGCCTGCTGAACCGTAGTCGTCTGGGCCTCCTCGACCATCAGCCACTGCGAGCCCGTCCAGGCACCCTGGGCACCGAGAGCCAACGCCGCGGCAATCTGCTGGCCGCTGCCGATGCCGCCCGCGGCCAGCACCGGTACGGGCGCGATCTCCTTGACCACCTGGGGCCACAGCACGATGGAGCCCACCTCCCCACAGTGCCCGCCACCCTCGCCGCCCTGCGCGATGACGATGTCGACGCCGGCATCGGCGTGCTTGCGCGCCTGGCTCGGCGACCCACACAGGGCCGCGACCGTGCGCCCTTCGGCATGAATGCGCTCGATCATGTCCCTCGGCGGGGTGCCGAGCGCATTGGCGATCAGCGTCATCTTCGGATGCTTGAGCGCAACCTCGACCTGAGGCGTGGCGGTGGCCTCCGTCCAACCGAGCAGTTTCAGCGTGCTCTCGTTGTCCTCCGCAGTGAGCGGGACGTTGTGATCGGTGAGGATCTTGCGGGCGAAGTCGAGGTGCTGCTGGGGCACCATGTCGACCAGCATCTTCGACAACTCGTCTGCGGACAGGTTCGAATCCATGCCCTCGTATTTGTTTGGAATAACGATGTCGACACCGTAGGTGTGGTCACCGATATGCTCGTCGATCCAGTTCAGCTCAATCTCGAGTTGTTCGGGGGTGAACCCCACCGCGCCCAACACCCCGAACCCGCCGGCCTTGCTCACCGCAACCACTACGTCACGGCAGTGCGTGAACGCGAAGATCGGGAACTCGATGTTTAGACTTTGACAAACGACTGTCCTCATACGGAACTGTAACACGTTCTAGTGAGGAAACCGCTGTATCGGTGGTTCGATGTTTAGGTAATGCGAAACACCTAATACCATGTCCAACATGGTATTAGGGCGGCTCAGGCTCTCCAGAGCCTCTGATGAATCCACAATTCCTGTCGGCAACCCACGTTCACATGTGAGCGGGGCCCCAGCCCCTCATACCGTCTAGCCAAACTTAGGCTGACCGCGCCGGCTTGCCCATTCCGTTGTCGTTGGGCGGCGCGACAAGCGTCGACCATCTCCAGCGCCTGTGCATGTGCATGTGCATGTGCATGTGCCGCGACTGTAACCGCCGCAAGTCGAACAATATCTGAGCGAGGTCAGGCGAATATCCTGGTAGGTCGCCGCCCACGCGCTATCTCGCGACATCGTGGGGACGCATGATGGCGTCCTCCGATATTCGCCTCTGGGTTCCATCAAATTGGTGCGGCGGTCCCAAGCACCGACACAGCCGTTCGTCCGGGCATCGAGTGCCAAAGAGGCGGCGTCTTGAAAACCCCCAATCCGTAGCTAGCAGAATCAAGTGCTCGTGCCGTGCACGTGAAGGAACGGCGAGGGGCCCCCACCACCCCCTCTCTGTTGCCGATACGCTTGAAGGACCGACGGATTCGAGCAAGACGCTAGTTACAGCGTTGCCGAAGCTAGGAATTGACGAAGCGGCCAGCCCGTGCCGGCGAGACCGAGGCATTGACGGTAACTGGATAGCCCTCGCGCCAGTAACCACGGATTTACCGAAACGTTGAACCACAAGGTCTCCAATTCGCTACATTGGGGGCCGATGGGTGTGGCGTCGCAGTGGTCTGTGAGTAGTTTGTACTCCCGGAAAACCGGAGGCAAAAGATGCGTCTGACAGATGCGGCAGATAGCGGCCCTGGCGATCTAAGTTCTGCCAGATCAAGTTGGCATCGCCGGGTTACAACCGGTTGGTTCGGGGTTCGTCGCATTGAGTCCGGTGCTCGGGTGCTGCCTAAGCCTGCGCCGTCGAGTCATGCCGGTTACGTGGGGCGGGTGGGCGCTCTAGCGGTCGCTTTGGGTATCGGCGCGGCGATCGCGTCGGTGCCAGGGGTCGCATTCGCCGATACCACCGGTTCGGGAGGGTCGACGGGTTCCTTGTCCTCGTCGGAGTCAGATTCGTCGGGTTCGGGCGGATCGTCGGGTTCGGGCGATTCGTCGGGTTCGGGCGATTTGTCGACTGGTTCCGAGTCGCTGGATTCCGATAGTGATGCCCTGGCGAACGTTGGGGATGCCGTGGCTTCGGATGCCGATGAGGCTTTGGCTGCCGATGAGGCTTTGGCTGCCGATGAGGCTTTGGCTGCCGATGAGGCTTTGGCTGCCGATGAGACTTTGGCTGCCGATGAGACTTTGGCTGCCGATGAGACTTTGGCTG
>DAOUYK010000157.1 GCA_030666145.1 Mycolicibacterium sp.
TGCCTCGCGGATAACGCACTTGGAGTATGCTCGCGTTCCCAAGGCTCTGCACACCTTAGGGTCAGGGGCGCAATGGCATTAATCGGAGGTTGTCACAATGAGCAGTTTCGGTGCAGCTAGCTCACGTCGCGCTATTCGGATGCTCGGGGCAGGTTTCGTTTCCGGCGCGCTGATTCTGGGCACAGCCGCAGGTGTTGCCGGAGTCGCTTACGCGGCACCCGGCGGCGGTGGCGGCGGTCAGGGCGGCTCCGGCGGCCCGGGTCAGACGGGTGGTGCGAATCAGCCGGGCGGCCCCGGCGGCCCTGCGGGTCCGGCCGTTGTTGTCGACAATAACAACAACAACTGCTACGGACAGATCACCTAAGGTGTCGGCTGTAACCCGGCGCCCTTTCCACAGAACTAGCCCGGACAGCAGTAGCCGCGTGCTGCCGTGGACTGAACGCCCCCTGTGATGGGATGGGACTGCCCCAAACACGGAAAGGGTTATGGCTCAACGTGTCTGGGACCTCCACACTAGATCATTCCGACCTGCCCCTGCTGATCAGGGCTTCGCGCACCAGGTCGGCAACCGACTAACCGGAGGCGGCGCTCCACGTTGTGCCACTGCCCGCGCTGCGGAAGCCCCAGACACGAAGAAGCCCCACACCCGGAAGGGTTAGGGGCCTAGAAGTCGCGCCTGGGGCGTGCCGTACTACCCAGTCACCACCAGGTGACTGGCTAAACAAACCAGCCTGGTGCTGGTTTGGTTGCGCACTGTCCTACCAGTCACCTGGTGGTGACTGGATGTAATCTCCACACTTGGACTTGCCCAGATACACACCTACCGACGCGCCGCCGTGGTCAGCCAGCACCGTGCCCAGCCCAGCGGCGACGGCCAAGAACGCCTCATCCCAGGTTGCCTCGGTCAGCGTTCCATCACGCCGCACCAGCGGGGTTGTCAATCGGTCGGGGTCATTGTCGAGTTCGGCAAAACTCGCGCCCTTCGGGCAGATGAAACCCGCGCTGAAGACGTCGTCGCGGTCGCCCCTCGCGCCCACAACCCTCCCGCCGTCGATCGTCAGCGCCAGGCCGCAGGTCGCTTCACATAGCGGGCAGATCCTCAGCGCAGTGCTCACATCCCGCATTCTGCGCCGATCAGTGGCTCGTTATCAGCCTTCGGCCGGCTGGTCGTCGGCCTTCGGCCTACTGGTCCTCGTAGACCTTGGGATCCAGAGTGCCGATATAGGGCAGGTCGCGGTAACGCTCGGCGTAGTCAAGGCCGTATCCGACGACGAACTCGTTGGGGATTTCGAAGCCGACGTACTCGATCTCGACGTCGGCGCGCACCGCTTCGAGTTTGCGCAGCAGGGTACACACCCGCAGCGACCGCGGGCGCCTGGTGGCCAGGTTGCGGAGCAGCCACGACAGCGTCAGCCCAGAGTCGACGATGTCCTCGACGATCAGCACGTCACGGTCATTGATGTCGCGGTCGAGGTCTTTGAGGATGCGCACCACACCAGAGGATGAGGTGGACGATCCATAGGAGCTTACGGCCATGAATTCCAGCTGAGTAGGCAGCGGGATCGCCCGGGCCAAATCGGTCACGAACATGACGGCGCCCTTGAGCACGGTGATCAGAAGAAGATCTTGCCCGTCCGCCCCATCGATGCCGGAGACGGCATCACGGTAGTCGGCGGCGATCTGCTCTCCGAGCTCAGCGGTCTTGGACCGGATCTGTACTTCCGACAGCAATACCGATTTGATGTCCCCGGGGTACAACTCCGCGGTCTGCGCAGGCACGTCCACAGAGTGCCACGCGGTGGCCGGGATCAGCAATGTGCACCCTCAGACGGGTTCGCGGTAGAGCACCAGCGATTCTTTTCGACGACCCGCGAAGAGCCGTTCGTTGGGCTGCGCGCTGGGCACCGCTACCCCACCCTGTCCCCGCCAGGCAGTAACAAGATCATCGACGGCCCGGATCTGTTTGTCGGTCAATCCGCTGGCTCCACCGGCCAGCAGCCACCCCCTTATTGTCCTGCGCCTGACCGCTTGCGGCCAAGCGGCAAGCGCGGCTGTGGGGAGGCCCTCAACGTGCACGCCCGCACCGAGCCCGGCAAGCGCCTCCGCAGCCAGGCCATCGAGCATCTCGGTGTCCTCGCGCAAGGCGGTTGCGGTGCGGGCCAGAGCCTCGGCCACGCCACCGCCGAGGACTTCCTCAAGCAGCGGCAGCACTTCGGCACGCAACCGGGCCCTGGTGAAGCGTGCGTCGGTGTTGTGCGGGTCCTGCCAAGACGTCAGCCCAAGTTCGTCGCACGCCAAATGGGTCAGCTCACGCCGTACCCCCAGCAGCGGCCGGCACCAGGGCGGGTCATATGGCCGCATGCCGGCGATCGACCTGGCGCCCGATCCCCGACCTAGGCCGAGTAGCACCGTCTCGGCCTGATCGTCAAGGGTGTGCGCCAAAAGCACCGGCGCACCCGCACGGGCGTCCTCGAGCGCGCGGTACCGGGCAATGCGAGCGGCCGCCTCTGGCCCGCCAGCCGTACCCACATCTACGCAAATCACCTCTGCACCAACGCATCCCACTGAAATCGCCTGATCGCGCGCAGTCGAGGCGACCGCAGCTGAGCCCGGTTGCAGGCGGTGGTCGACGATCAGCGCGGTTGTCGGTAGCACCGTCGCCGCCGCAGCGGCCAACGCCAGCGAGTCTGATCCGCCGGAGAGCGCGACGCACCAGCGGTCTTCGCCTGCGGCATGGTCACGCCCGAAACGCGCAACAACTTCGCGCATTTCGGCTACAGCAGTCGATCGATCCATCGCTGCGGCTCATCGATTTCCCTTGGCAGCGGAAGGCTTTCGCTGCTGGACCAAATGGCATTGAAGCGTTGCATCCCCACCTTGGACACCACGTCGTCCACGAAGGCCTTGCCTCGGGTGTACTGGTTCATTTTCGCGTCGATGCCCAGCAGCGCGCGCATGAGCCGCTGCAGCGGTGGCTGTTTACGGTTCCTACGCTGGTCGAACCGGTGTCGGATCGACGCTACCGACGGAACCACTGCGGGCCCGACAGCATCCATGACGTGCTCGGCATGCCCCTCAAGCAGGGTCCCCAGTACCAGCAATCGATCGAGCGCCCTCCGCTGCGGCTCGGACTGCACCGCCCGAACCAACCCCAGGACACCAGCGGAATCCAACTGCGCATCATCGTCTTTCAAACCGCTCCGGAACCCGCGTACATACGCGGCCAACCTGCCGACGACCTGCGTGACGTCGTCGCCTACATCCTCGGTCAGAACCGCGAGCGCACCCGTCATATGCCCCGCCAACCAGGGATTAGCCCGAAACTGCACCCGGTGGGTGACCTCGTGCAAACACACCCACATGCGAAAGTCCTTAGGATTCAACCGCAGTTGGCGCTCGACCGCGATCACGTTCGGGTACACCAGCAGCAGCTCGCCACCACCGGCAGCGAACGGGTCATACTGGCCGAGGATCCCCGAGGACACAAAAGCCAGCACCGCGCCGGTCTGGACGCCGGTGATGCTTCCGCTGATCGTCCGAGGCTTGGCATCACCGCCAGCTCCGCTGCCGTCCCCGCCCCCAGTCATCGCCCGCATGGAATGCGCCGCGGCATGAATCCACTGGGGCCGGTTGATGATTCGCGCTTCCGGGATCTCGCCGCCCTCGATTAGGCCGGTCACCTCCCGTACCGGCAATTCGGATGCCCGGGCCAACTCGCTGAGCTGCTCGATAACCTGCCTGCGGGTGTAATCGGTGACCGCAGGTTCCGGGCGGGCAAGCTTGCCCCCCACGGTGGCCGCCAGGTTCCAGTCGACCGCGCGGCCGACCGCGAAGCTGGATTTTGCCGACGGGTTCATATGCGGCATCCGCACGAGCGCAGCGTCGCGGCAAACGCGTCAAGCGCCGTGCGTCCGCTTGGGCCCGCATCGTTGGACAACAGAGCGAAGGTGAGCACTCGACCACTCTCGTCGGTGACGACCCCAGCCAACGCATTGGTGCCGGTCAGGGAGCCGGTCTTAGCCCGTAGGTACCCCGCGGCGGCACGGCCCTCATCGGTGTCCAGATAGCGGTTGGACAGGGTGCCGCTGCCTCCAGCGATCGGCAACAAGTCCATGAGCGGACGCAGGGCCGGTTGTGCGTCTCCAGCCGCGACGTTGATCAACTCGTCGAGGGTTTCAGCCGTGAGTCGGTCATCCACCGACAGACCGCTCGAGTCGAACAGTCGGGCTCCGGTGGTGTCGATGTCGGCGCCGTCGAGCGTCCTCAGCACCCCGCGGGTAGCGCCGTCGAAACTTGTTGGCAGGTTGAGTATTGCGGCAACCTCACGGCCGATCGACTCCGCCATCACGTTGTCCGAGAAGTTCATCATGGCGTGCAACCGGTCCATAAGCGGCGGCGACTGGACCGAGGCGAGCTCCCTACCTTCGGTTTCCGCGCGTGACGACGACAGCACCGTAACCTTCGCCGGATCGACGTCCAGCGCCATCGCCAAGGCGCGGCCGGCATCCAGCGCCGGAGTCTTCGAGCGCCGCGACTCCACGCTCACCGGCTGGGTGCGTCCGCCATCGAGCATCACCGACTCTATCGGTGCGATGTCGCCGCCATCGATGTCCAGCGGATCCCAACCGGGCGCCAGCGTCGGACCGCTGTAAGCACTGGTATCCACCTGTACGGCATTCACCGTGATTCCCGTGTCACGCACCTGGTCGGCAAGATCGACGATGCGCGCCGCGTCCCGATACCAGGTCTCCTCATCGCGTGGTGCAGCAGACAGCGTCTGATCGCCGCCGCCGACGAGCACCACAACTCCGGGTTGGGCACCGGCCCGGACGCGGGTCGTTAACCGGGCGTCACGATCCAGCGTCAGCAGCGCCGCCGCGGTAGTCAGTAATTTGTTCGTTGACGCCGGCTGCATCGGCACACTGGCTGCTTGTGCCCAGATCTGCCGACCGGTCAGCGCATCGCTGACGCGCCCGGTGAACATGCCCAGGTTCGGATCAGCCAGAACCGGTGCCAGGACTGCGGCCAGACCGTCAGCCGTCGGCGCCTCCGCGGAGTCGGCGACGGGAACGACAGCGGGTTGAGCGGTTGCCAAGGCGGGTGCGGGCTCGACGGCCAGTGGGGCATCGGACTCCCCCCTGGTCAACAGCGCGGCGGCCGCGATCACGATAACGACCAGCGCCAATACCGCTACCGCGACCACGACGTGGGTGGATCGCCGCCACCGACTGGGCCGCATGTTTTTCCTGCTTTCGATCGATACTGAAGCCACCCCTGTAAAGCAGGGTATCGCTCCCTATATAGGGTGGACTCCGCCCTGTTGACCCGCGTCGTAGCCGACCTTGAGCCGAGGAGTCCCCACGGTGCAATTCGAAATCCTCATCGAGATCCCGAAGGGGTCACGAAACAAGTATGAGGTGGACCACGACAGCGGCAAGGTGAAGCTGGACCGCTACCTGTTCACATCGATGGGCTACCCGGCCGACTACGGCTACATCGAGGACACACTCGGCGAGGACGGAGATCCGCTGGACGCGCTGGTCCTGCTACCCGAACCGGTGTTCCCCGGGTGCATCCTGGAGGCCCGCCCCGTGGGCATGTTCCGGATGACCGACGAGAAGGGCGGCGACGACAAGGTGCTGTGCGTACTCGCCGACCCGCGGTGGGATCACATCAACGACATCGGCGATGTTTCATCCTTCGAATTGGACGCCATCAAACACTTCTTCGTGCACTACAAGGATCTCGAACCAGGGAAGTTCGTCGAGGCCGCCGATTGGGTGGGCCGAGCCGACGCTGAGGCCGAGGTGCTGCGCTCGATCGAGCGGTTCAAGACCGACGGCCACTGAAACCTCGTTGCAGGGCGCCCGAACCTCGTTGCAGGACGCCCGGCCGAAGTCCAGGCCGCCGCACAAATTTTTCAGGCTGTAACACGGCGTAACGCCACCGTTCTTTTGAGCTTCGATCATGTGCCGGCCGGGTTCGAGTACCGCGACGTGATCATCGGCAGCGATGGTCACGTGCAGCTGCCGTCCCGGATCGTCACCGCCCACCGCAGCCCGACATAGAACGTCAGTAGCGTCAGCGAACGGGACCGGGACCGGGACCGCTGAGCGGATCCACCGCGTCGGCGGCCGAGGCGCCACCGTTCCTGCGGACGTCGTGCACCCGGGTCTTGTAGAGGCTCGCCGCGGTGGTGAGGACGAGCGTGAAAACGATCACCCCGAGGCTGAGCAGCGTCGGGATCTCCGGCACCGGTACGCGCTGACCACCGTTGATGAACGGCAACTCATTCTCGTGCAGCGCGTGCAGTAACAGCTTGATGCCGATGAAGCCCAGGATGAACGCCAGCCCCTGCGACAGGTATACCAACCGCTTGAGCAGGTCTCCCAACAGGAAGTACAGCTGCCGGAGCCCCATCAGCGCGAACACATTGGCGGTGAACACCAGATAGGGCTCACGGGTCAGGCCGTAGATGGCGGGAATGGAGTCCAACGCGAAGAGTAGGTCGGTGGTACCCAAGGCGACGATTACCAGGAACATCGGCGTCATCAGCCGTGCGCCGGTCCCGCTGCGATCCTTGACCCACAACCGCAGACCATCCCACTGGTCGGTGAACTTCAAGTGACGTTGGGCGAACCTGACGACGGCATTGTCGGCGTCGTCATCGTGTTCGGCATCCCGGACCAGCTTGACCGCGGTGTAGATCAGGAAGCCGCCAAAGAGATAGAACACCCACGAAAACTGCTCGATCGCCACAGCGCCTAGCGCGATGAAAATGCCGCGGAATATCAGCGCCAGGATGATACCGACGAGCAGGGCCTGCTGCTGGTAGATCCGCGGCACCTTGAAGCTGGCCATAATGATCAAGAAGATGAACAGGTTGTCTATCGACAGGCTGTACTCGGTGAGCCAGCCCGCGAAGAACTCGATCCCGAACTGACTACCGTGAAAGAACCACATCCACAGCCCGAATAGGATCGCGAGGCTGATGTAGACCGTCAGGTAGGAAACGGTCTCACGTTTGGTCGGCTCGTGTGGTCGGCGCCCGACCACGATCACGTCGAAGAGCAGAATCGCAATCGTCACGCTGAGTGTGATGCCCCACTCCAGCGCAGATACGTTCATCAAACCTCCGGCCGACTGTCAACGTCGAAGATCATTCTGCCAACCAACCCCCCGATACGCGAAACACGGCACCGACCAACGTGAAGTGACTCTGGGAGCTGAGTAGTTTGTACCCGTGACAGCAGCGGATCCAACCTTGGAGATCCCCGGTCAGTTCATGCGGTCGGCGCATGCCCCCGAGTCACGCACCCTGATCGACATCCTGCGCGAAACCGCGCGCCGTCACCCCAACGCGCTTGCGCTCGATGACGGCCCAATCCAACTCACCTACGCCGAGTTGGTCTCCGACGTAGAGGACAGCGTCTCCTGGCTCGCAGCACGAGGAATCGGCCGCGGCGACCGCATCGGAATCCGCATGCCCTCGGGCAGCTACGCGCTATACGTCGCAATCCTGGCGATACTGGCGACCGGCGCGGCATACGTTCCGGTCGACGCGGACGACCCGCAGGAGCGCGCCGAACTGGTATTCACCGAAGCCGGCGTTGTTGCCGTCATCACCGAGCAGGGCCTGGTACGCGGCAGAGGTTCCTCGCGGGGCTGGTGCGCCGGATCACCGCTGGTCTCCGACGATGCATGGATCATCTTCACCTCCGGGTCGACCGGAATCCCCAAGGGGGTCGCGGTCACCCATCGCAGCGCCGCGGCTTTCGTCGATGCGGAAGCGCGGATGTTCCTGCAGGACAACCCCCTTGGCCCCGGTGACCGGGTGCTGGCCGGATTGTCTGTCGCCTTCGATGCTTCGTGCGAGGAAATGTGGCTGGCATGGCGGCACGGCGCATGCCTGGTGCCAGCGCCGCGGTCGCTGGTGCGCAGCGGGATGGATCTCGGCCCCTGGCTGGTCTCCCACGACATCACCGTCGTATCCACGGTGCCCACGCTGGCATCGCTGTGGCCCGCTGAAGCGCTCGAGGCGGTACGGCTACTCATCTTCGGCGGTGAAGCCTGCCCCGCCGAATTGGCCGAACGGCTGGCCTCCGGTCCCGACGCCGTGGGCCGCGAGGTATGGAATACCTACGGGCCGACCGAGACGACGGTGGTCGCAAGCGCGGCAAAGCTGAACGGAAACAGCCCGGTCAGCATCGGCCTGCCGCTTC
>DAOUYK010000115.1 GCA_030666145.1 Mycolicibacterium sp.
AGCGGCTGACCCTGACCGCCGCTCGGTAACTATGGCCCCGAGTTGCTCCTCATAAGCGCCTTCGTCCCGGCCCAGCGCGATGGTGGCCGCCGCCATCGCCAGGGCGGAAACCGCTATCGCGACGCTGCCCCAACCCCCGACGGCGAGGTGCTCGCCGAGCACCACCGCTCCGAGCAGCACCGCGATCACCGGTTCGAGTACGAGCATCGTCGGCACTGACGTCTGCAGCGAGCCGGCGTGGAAAGCCGACTGCTGAAGCAGCATCGCCAACACCCCTAGCAGGGCCAACAAGTACAACACCGGGGAGGTCAGGACCGCTCGCAGGCCGTCCTGGGTCAGCATGTGCATGACAAGCTTGGTGAGCAACGCGACGACCCCGAACAGCACGCCCACCGCTACGGCCAGCAGCACGGCACGGCGCGGACCCATGATCCGCATCGCGACCAGCACACAGGCCGACACCACCGCCGCGCAGACCACCGCGACGACCACAGAGGTAGCCAACGACGCCTCGTAATCTCCGGGAACGACTCTGGCCAGAACCACGAACACCGCCAGCGCCGAGGTCAGCAACATGGCCCAACACCACTCGCTCCGGGTGACCCGCCGATGCGACAGCCGGGCGCTGAGCGGGAGCGCGAACAACAGTGCCGAGGTGAGGATGGGCTGCACCAGCAAAAGCGACCCGTTGGCCAACGCAAGCGCCTGGCACACAAAGCCGGCGAGCGCCGACGCGGTACCCGCCCACCAGAGCGGTCGGCGCAGCAGCGTTCGAATCATCACGGAGCTGACCCCGTGTTCGGCGGGCACGTCGACGGTGGCCCGCTGGCGCACCACGATTCCGATGGCCAGGAACACCGCGGCAAGCAACGCCAGCAGCACAGTCAGAGCATGATCGATGACTGCGCCTCCCACAGCTTCTCCCTTCGAAGGTCACTGTCCGAATAACAACGGTGTCGGAATAACAACGGCGTCCGAATAACAGCGGTGTCCGCAGGGACAAGGACAGCACACTCGGAACACGACACCCAGTCCGACCCGTAACTACAGACCCAACCGATTGTGAACTACGGACCCGACCGATCGTGTTTCAGCGTCCGGGAACTGGGCTTCCCGGCGGCATGAAGCTGCCAACTTCGTCCGTCGGCCGTCCTCACTCTTCGAGATGGAGGGGGGCCGGGCTCCGGCGAATCGGTTCGCGCCCCGGTGGCTGCGTCGGCGGCGGCAGCAGCGGCGCGGCCCGGTTGACCGCCACCGTCGTCGGCTCCTGCGTGTTGAGCTCCAGGGGTTCTCCCCCGTGACGGATCGCCAGTTTGCCGTGCGGACCGTCCCGCAGCGTGTAGGTGACTGAAGTGTGGTCGGCCTCGACCGTCACCCGAAAATCACGCCAGCGCAACCCGAATCGCAATCTAGTGATGCCGGCCGGGAGGCGGGGGTCCAGCGCCAACACGCCCTCGTCGTCGCGCAGGCCTCCGAAACCACTGACAAGTGCGGTCCAGCTGCCGGCCAGGGACGCAAGGTGCAAGCCGTCCCCGGTGTTGTGGTGCAAGTCGCGCAGATCGATCAACGCAGCCTCATATGCATAATCGTGGGCGACTTCCAGATGACCGACCTCGGCACACATGACCGCCTGCGCAGATGCCGACAGCGACGAATCGCGGGTCGTGCGACGCTCGTAGTAGTCGACATTGCGGGCCTTCTGCTCAAAGGTGAAAGCGTGGCTCTGCCACTGCATCGCCAACACCAGATCGGCCTGCTTGATGACCTGCGCGGGGTAGAGCCGCACGTAGGGTTGGTGCAGCAGCAGTGGATACTGCGTGTTCGCGATGAAATCCCATTCGCGCAGCGTCGTGAAGCCTTCGCACTGCGGATGCACACCCAGCTCCTGGTCGTACGGGATGTGCACGGAGTTGGCGGCAGCGCGCCACCCCGCGGTTTCTTCGGTGTCCACCCCCATTTCGGCTGCGGCATCGGGGTGGCGCGAGCATGCATCGGCCGCGATGCGCAGGTTCGCGGCAGCCATCAGATTGGTAAACACGTTATCCCGCACGATCGCGGTGTACTCGTCCGGCCCAGTCACCCCGTCGATGCGCCATGCGCCGTGCCGATCGTGATGCCCGAGGGACAGCCACATCCGCGCGGTCTCGACGAGAACCCCCAGTCCGCACCGTTGCTCCAGCGACTCGTCGCCGGTCACCACCCGGTACCGCTCGAACGCCATCGCGATTCCGGCGTTGACGTGAAACGCGGCAGTGCCGGCGGGCCAGTAGGCCGAGCATTCCTCGCCGTGGATGGTTCGCCATGGGAAGCTCGCGCCCTTCAGGGCGAGCTGGGCAGCGCGGTCGCGCGCCATGTCCAGTGTCGATGCCCGCCATCGCAATGCATCGGCCGCGGCGCGGGGCGCGGTGTAGGTGAGCACCGGGAGCACGTAACCCTCGGTGTCCCAGAAGGCATGCCCGTCATATCCGGTTCCGGTGAGCCCCTTGCCCGCGATAGCGCGGCCCTCTGCGCGCGCGCTGGCCTGCATCACATGGAATAGCCCGAAGCGAACCGCCTGCTGACAGTCGGCGTCGCCGTCAACCTCGACGTCGGCGCAGTTCCAGAAGTCGTCCAGGTACTCGCGCTGCGAGTCGAGCAATCCCTGCCAGCCACTGTAGCGGGCGCTGGCGATGGCGGCAGCCGCCTGGTCGCGCAACGCAGAGCGGGAGCGCAGGCTCGACCACCCGTAGGCCAGGTACTTGACGACACGAAGCCGCTCCCCGCTTTTCAGGCCGCACGCCACGGTGGTGCGCGCCCAGTCGTCACCGGAGTCGCCGCTGATATCCACCCGCCCGGGTGCCTCCACAATGTGGTCCATGGCAGCGGCCACCATCAAGGCGGTTCCTCGGGTGCGGTGGATCAGCAGTGCACCACGGTCACTGACCTCATGTTGTACGGGTTCGAGCGGATCCCGCAGTATGGCCGCAACTCGCGGATCATTCTGTGCCGCAGGCTGATCCTCGTTAGCCACCAGTTCGGACTGCAGCGTAACGCGCAGGTTGTCGCCGAGTGCCTCTACCTCGTACTCGATGGCGGCAAGTCCCCTTTGAGCCAGTGAGACCACCCGGAGGGAGGTTACCCTGACTTGCTTGCCTGCCGGCGACCGCCATTCGGCGGTGCGACGCAGGGTGCCCGCGCGCATATCGAGAACCCTTTCGTGCGAAAGCAACTCGCCGTATCGAACGTCAAATGGTTCGTCTTCGACCAACAGTCGGATGAGCTTGCCGTTGGTGACGTTGACGATGGTCTGTCCGTCCTCGGGATCGCCATACCCGGCTTCGCCGTACGGCAACGGGCGAGTCTCGTAGAAGCCGTTGAGGTAGGTGCCGGGCAGGCCGTACGGCTCACCTTCGTCGAGGTTCCCGCGTAACCCGATGTGGCCGTTGGACAGCGCGAACAGTGACTCGGTCTGTGGGAGTAGATCGAGCCTGAGTTCCATCTCACGGATCAGCCATGGCTCTACGGGGAAGGCTTCGTCCGCAATCATCATGGCGGCAGCAACTCCCCGAGATCGGTGACCACGATGTCGGCGCCATTATCCCGCAATGCTTCTGACTGACCGGTGCGGTCGATACCGACTACCAGGCCGAACTTTCCAGCTCGGCCGGCGGCCACCCCGGATAGGGCGTCCTCGAAAACCGCCGCGCGGGACGGGTCCAGGTCGAGCCGCTGCGCGGCGCGCAGGAACGAGTCCGGCGCGGGCTTTCCCGCTATGTGTTCGGTGCGCAACGTGACCCCGTCCACCTGGTGCTCGATGTAACTGTCCAGACCGGTCACCTCGAGCACCTGGCGGGTGTTAGCGCTCGACGACACGACCGCGCGCCGCAGCCCCGCCTGCACCGCAGCCTGCAGATAGCTTCTGGATCCCTCGAACACGGTGACGCCGTCGGTACGGAGGTGCTCGAGGAAGAGATGGTTCTTCCGGCCGCCCATATCGCTGATCGCATCGTCATCGACGGTGATGTCGCGGCTGGCCAGAAACGAGCGCATCCCGTCGTCCCGCGGCTTGCCGTCGACGTAGGTCTCGTAGTCGGCGCTGGCGTCGAACGGCACGAACGGCTCACCTGTCGACGCGGCGCGGGCGCGCAGATACTCGTCGAACATCGTTTTCCACGCCCGCTCGTGCACGCTGGCGGTGTCTGTGAGCACACCGTCGAGGTCGAAGAGACATCCTTGTATCCGGTCGGGCAGGCCCAACATCACCCACTCATACCCCGTTAAGCCCGGGATCGAAACGGAACACGCGGGTGGTGGGGGCAGGGATCCGGATCGTTGGGGCGTTCCCTGGTCTAGCCGGGTGGTCTAGCCGAGGCCGAACATCGCCCGTAGATCGTTAGTGCGCCACGCGATCAGCGCGACGAACAACGCCAGGAGCGCGACTGTGGCGCCGGCCTGCACCAGGTTGCGTTGTTGCCGGGGAGCGTAAGCATAGGCGGCAGCGACCGCAGCACCGGTGATGAGTCCGCCGACGTGGCCCTGCCAGCTGATGTTATGCGAGCTGATCAACGGGAAGACGAACGTGAAGGCGAGGTTCAGCCCGATGATTGTGATCACCCAGCGAACATCCATGTTGAGCTTCTTGCCGACGACGAATGTTGCGCCGAACAGTCCGAATACCGCGCCCGAAGCGCCGGCAGTGGCCGTGTTGAGCGCCGACAGCAGGTAGACCAGGACCGAACCGCCCAGCGCGCTGAGTAGATACAGCGCGCTGAAGCGCAACCGTCCCATCGCTTGTTCCAGCGGCGGACCCACGATGTAAAGCGCAAACATGTTGAACAGGATGTGGGTGAGGCCGTAGTGCAGGAACGCCGAGGTCATCAGCCTGTAAAAGTCGCCGTCGGCGACCGCCGGCGGCCACAGCACAAGAGCGCGCTCCACATCGACGAGCACCGACTGCAGGACGAACATCAGCACGTTGATGCCAATGAGCACGTAGGTGACTATCGGAACCGCTGACCGCTGCCGGGCACCGAAACCCGTCCTCACCGGGCATACTGTGCGCGCGGCCGCACCGACGCAGTCCGCACACTGGTGACCGACCGCCGCGCCGCGCATGCACTCGGGGCAGATGTAACGGTTGCAGCGGGTACAGCTGACGTAAGTCGGCCGGTCTGAGTGTCGGTAGCAGGTCGGGGCCTGCGGCGGGGTACCCGGCGCGCTCGGGTAGCTCACGGCGCGCCGCACAGATCGAAGCAGCCCTGGTAAGGGGCCGCCATCGCATCGTGGTTCGCGGTGACATCGTGGTTCGCGGTGACGAGGTCCACCTCAATGTTGGGCGTAGGCAGGTCCAAATTCACGGGCACCACGCTATCGCGCCCGCGAATCGGTTGCCGAAGAAGCCACGGTTGCGGGTTGTCCGTGAGTTGTTTCGCGTCAGGCTCCCCGGGGGGGCATCAGCACCGTGTCGATCAGATAAACCGTGGCGTTGGCCGTCTGCACACCACCGCAGGCTACCGAAGCGTCGTTGACCTTGAGCGTGTTCGGGCCCCCGGTGACGGTGACATCGGCGCCCTGCACTGTGGTGTGGGGGCCCACCACCTCCGACGGGCCGGCTTGTCCCGGAACGACGTGGTAGGTCAAGATGCTGGTCAGCAGCGGGGTATCAGTCTTGAGTTACTCGATGGTGGCGGGGTCGATCTTGGTGAACGCCTCGTCGGTTGGCGCGAACACCGTGAACTCGCCGCCGTTGAGGGTGTCGACCAGATTTACCTGCGGATTGAGTTGTCCCGAAAGTACTTTGGTAAGCGTGGTGAGTAGCGGGTTGTTCGACGCCGCGACCGCAACAGGTTCCTGCGACATACCCTGCACCGAGCCCGGACCCTCGGGTACCTGCTCGGCATAGGCGGTGCAGCCCGGACCGACGAGTTCGGCGTTGGCCGTTGTCGCGGTTCCCAGCGACAAGCCGATTGCAGCGGCCACCGCGAAGCCGGCTCCTGCCAATGCTTTTCCGTTGACCGTCATGTCTTGAAACTCCCTTTTACCCCAGCTGCCCCTGTGAGACGGCCGCTGTGCGGTCACTGTCCAGGCTACGAGGCAGGCGCATGGTGATGATTGAGCAGCTATAGCGCCTCAGGCCATCTGGGCGAAATGCTCAGTTCTGCATCTAGGGCATCTTTCCAAGTCGTAATGCTTTTAGCCCAAACTTGGGCTGCCAATATTAGGAAGAGAGATCGACGTGACCGCTCCAACGCGGCCAGGATGGTATCCAGACCCCTCCGGTGCATCGGGTCAACGCTATGACATTCGATCCCTCCGGCACGACGCCCGGCGTAGCTATGGGACCTTCAGTACAGGCAAGTTCCGTGCCTTCTGTGCCGCCTCGGCTCTGAGCCCCTTCAATATCGGATAGAAGGAGTTGTGGGCGTTTCCCTGAAGGTTCATCGGCAAATCAAGTCCCGCGATCAACTCGTCTTCCAAGAGCCACGGCTTGGGGTGGACGACCCACGAAACCAGTGCATGCTCGGCCATCCATCGGCTGAGCGCGGCTTCACCCACGGGACCGAAAGTGCGACGAGTTCCTGAGCCCACTCGGCGCAGTTCGATGCCAAGCTCGTCAGCCACTAATACGCCGAGTGTTTTGCGGAGCGTAGATCCTTCCGCATCTCCCCTGTAATGGTGCTGAATACGCTTCCTCAGGTCCTGGCTGCTTGGTGGCCCACCGTTGGCCGATGGGCGGGAAGGGCTTATTCCGGCGTAGAGGAGAGTGAGTCCATCTCGACGCTGGCAGCCGGAAGTGTCGATTGATCCCGGTATGTAGCGAAACCACCACCCGTAGACGCCTGGAGCCTTCGGGACAGGACACGGCTTGCCAAACACTTCGTCACGCTTGTAACAGGTTGCGGCCAGGAATGTCTCCAGCTCCTTGGGGGCGGCGGATGGGCTTCCCTTTGGGTTCGGAGGCGGGGTGGTGACGTCGTCTTGAAGCCAGAGCCGCTGCACGAAGCTCCCCTTCGCTGCTCGCTTCGCCGCTGCCACCTGAAGCAGATCAATCAGGGTGCGGTCATGCAGCTTCACGAGGTTGATGAGGACTTCCAACACGTCTGCGGCCTCTTCGACGACGCTGTTGGTACCGATTGCGGTGTGCAGTTCATCAACTTCTTCAGTGAGTTTGGCGTGTAGCGCGGCGACATAGTCATCATCGTCGAGACGCCGAATGTCGGGTGAGCGTCCCGCCGCACGGATGATGTCAGGGATCGAATCCCGGACGAGTTTGCCCTTTGTCATCTCGTCGGCCTCCACTCTGCTCGGGCGTGCTCGGTCGCACGAGTTTCAATAGACCGCAGGAAGTCTAGCCGCGCCGAGGGCGTCCGACCTGTCGCGGCAATGATTGACTCCCGCAACGGATGATGGCTACTGATGAGGCGCTCGTTGCGTTGCCATAAGCGTTCGAGGAAGTCGCCATGTGCCAGCCGGTCGAACTTGCCTGCCGCACCGCGATTGCACATGGCGCACGCCAGGACGAGGTTCCAGACGTCGTCGAGGTCGACGAAGACACCTCGGGCCATCAGCATGTGAGGGAAACAGTGGTCCACGTCGGCGGAGTGCGGAAGTCCAAGGAGCGGTGTGACGGGAGCACCGCAGTAGAAGCAGGCACTGGATTGGTATCCGCTCAGAGATGGTCGTACCCAGGTGATGTCGCGGCGGTGGCCGAGCATGCCGCGCACGATCATCTCACTGGGCCGGTCGTACTCGACTCGCAGTATGGTGCCGGTGGATCGGCGCTCGTGCCAGGCAGATTCGACTAGCCGCCAGCGGGATTCAGCCTCCGCTTCCAAGGGCGCTTTCGTACCGGGTTCGGAGGCCAGGCTAATCAACTCGTCGGTGAACCGGATGCCCCGGAGGGCCTGTTGGCGTTCGTCGACAAAGAAGCGGGTGCCAACCTCAGCGCGGTCGACCATGTGGAAGGCGTCGATCACGTTGTTGAAGCCCAACAGGGCTGTCGCTCCGACAAGTTCGTCGTGATCGATCGTGCCAGCGTTGAAATGGCGGCAGGTATCGAGGAACCGGCTCCCGGACGAGGTGGACTGGGTATCGACCTCCTTGATGTGCGCGCACAACTCCCGACTGAAGGGCACCGCGAGATCCTCCAACGACGCCGACGTCGCTCCGGATTGGGCGAACATCAGGATTGACTTGGCCAAGGCGAACTTGTAGGACGCGACGTTGGCCCCGCGCAGCACGATGGTGCGGAAATCCTCCGTCGCGGTCATCGAGGCCATGCGCGGCAACTCGTCGGGCTCGTCCGCCAGCGCCCACGCCGTGTGGGCCTCGGTCTCATCGATCGCCGCGCCCAGTTCTGTGGGCGCGTAATCGGTGGGGGCGTCGTCGTCGGGAGCTTCGCCCATGTACTGATGGTAGGCCGGCGTGATGACGGCGATCGTGGAATCAGGCAGCGCGGGGTCGGCTCCCCCAGGCTTGCGCCCAAGATTCCAGTCAAGCCACTCGGCTCCCGTGGGCGACTGAATCACCGATCACAGTGTGGGTTTCCCCTGTCATGGTACGTAGCAGCGCCTGCTGCTCACGCTGGCCCCGCCGGGCGGCACGGTCCAGTCCGCCGGGCATGGTCAGGTCGATAGTGCTGCGCGCGATATTGACCGGTAGCCTCAGGACTGGGTACCACGGCGGCATATAGCCTGGCAGGCCAAGGGTCTTCATGGTTCGGGGGCCGAGGAAAGCACTGGCCACCGACAGATGCTGGGCGCGGGCAAGGCGGCGGCGTAGTCCCGCCATGCTGGGGTAGTGCCATACCAACGGATCGTCGGCCATCGGGGCTGCAAGCTGCCTAGTGGACTCGTCCGGAGCGGATAGCGCTGTCAGGGTGTGGTAGAGAATTCGGATGCCGTCGCGGAAACTGTGCGGCAGCCATTCGCCCTGTACGCCGATAAGCCAACCGACATAGCGCGTCACGTGGGCGATGGCGTCGAGATCAGTTGGAGAGGCGACGATTCCGATTGCCAAGCCACCCACGCTCGGCGCAATAAGCGCACCGACCAGAGTCGCGGCCATATCGGTCTGGTTGACCGGAAGTCCCCACTCGTCAGCACGCCAATCGGGCATGGCCGCAACGTGTTTACGCACAAATGCGTGGATGAGCCGCACGCGGATTGTTGATTGATAGCCGCTACCGAGTGGCTCCAATCCGCCTTCGGCGATGACATCCAGCGCCCATTGCATCGTCTCGGCGAAGCGCTGGTTCGACCCTTTTTCCAGTGCCCCGGTGCGTAGCAAAGTCTTGTTGAATCCCGAGAACTGGTACCCACCGAGAAGAGACACGTCACGTGCGACGTACATGCCGTCGGCGCCGCCTCGCCGCAAGGCCCGTTGGCCTCGCCGCAGCATGTCCTGATCGATCCAGTCCGGCATCGTCTCAACCTGAAGGAAGAAGTCGCGCAGCGGTTGCGGCGCCTCAGGCACACTGCCAATACCCTCAGCCAGTGCGCGGTCGAAGAGCTTTCGGGTGGGCTGCAATCCAGTCGATGTCATCCACTCCAGCAGCTGATCCATCGGCTCGTCGCCGACGGTGAGTCGCTCACCCAGCCAGCGCCACTGTTCGCCG
>DAOUYK010000301.1 GCA_030666145.1 Mycolicibacterium sp.
AGAGGCTGATCAACATTCCGCCCGCGACATACAACGACAAAAGGCGAGCCGAGACATCGCCGACGCGACCGTACGCCACCGCGAAAACCACGGCTACGAGAGCACCGATGGCGATGCTGAACGCCAGTACACCCAGACCCATGCCGATATTGGTCTGAACCGCGCGGCTGAACCCACCACCTTCCCCGCCATGGCTGTGCCCGGCGCTACCCGCCGCATGTTCGATGGCGTCGTGCGCCGCACCGACGCCATCCTCGTAGCCGATAGCACAGTCGATCTGGGGTTCCACGAACAGCCGTGCGAATAGGAATGCCAGTACGCCGGCGGCGGCACCGGCCAGCAGGCCGCGCCCGATAATCTGCCTCTCCATTTTCGATTGTCCTTGCCGGGCGTCAGTGGCAGGGGAAACCCAGCAGATGTCGACCGTCGTGCAGGAACTCATGAATGTAGGTGGTGTTGCCGAACACCGATGTCGCACCCTGGTCCATGCCGACGAAGTAGAGCACCACAAGCGCCAGGAAAGCCGTCATCGACAGCAACGCCGCCGACTTTGTCCCCGACAGGTCAATGGCGCCCACCCTGGTATTGCTCACGTCAGGAGAAGTCCTCTCATGCCCTTTCCGGGATTTTCGCGTCCCAGCTACAGGTGTAATGGACGTCGGGTCTGACTATATACAGTGGCGCGACCGTTCTGGAGTCTCACCAGATTCCGCTGTCCATCAATTACACGAGCATCGTAAGCCACGTGCTGATGAGCCACAACGGGACATCACGAAGCGGGCGGGCCCTCATCGGGGAACCGCCCGCTCTCGTGGTGAGGTTACTCAGCCGCGCCCGGCGTACCGGCGGCACCGGCCTGGGCCAGATCCGGCTCGACGACCGGAGCCGGCTTCCGGCTACCGGCAAAGGTGAACGCCGCGTCTTCGCCGGCACCCTCTCCGTCCCAGTTCTCGACGTCGACGGTTACCAGCTGACCGGGGCCGATCTCCTCGAAGAGAATCTTCTCCGAGAGGGTGTCCTCGATCTCACGCTGGATTGTCCGGCGCAACGGCCGAGCACCGAGCACCGGGTCGAATCCGCGCTTCGCCAGCAGCGACTTCGCCTTGTCCGTCAGCTCCATCGTCATGTCTTTGCTCTTGAGCTGCTGGGACACCCGGCCGATCATCAGATCAACCATCTTGATGATCTCGTCCTCGGTCAGCTGGTGGAACACAATGATGTCGTCGATACGGTTGAGGAACTCCGGGCGGAAGTGCTTCTTCAGCTCGTCGTTGACCTTCTGCTTCATCCGCTCGTAGTTGTTATCACCGCCACTCTGGGTGAACCCGAGGCCGACCGCCTTGCTGATGTCCGACGTGCCGAGGTTCGAGGTGAAGATCAGCACGGTGTTCTTGAAGTCGACCGTGCGCCCCTGGCCGTCAGTCAGGCGACCATCCTCGAGGACCTGCAACAGGCTGTTGTAGATCTCCTGGTGCGCCTTCTCGATTTCGTCGAACAGCACGACGCTGAACGGCTTGCGGCGCACCTTCTCGGTGAGCTGACCGCCCTCCTCGTAGCCGACGTAGCCCGGGGGGGCTCCGAACAAACGGGACGCAGTAAAGCGGTCGTGGAATTCGCCCATGTCGATCTGGATGAGCGCGTCATCGTCGCCGAACAGGAAGCTGGCCAGCGCCTTGGACAGCTCGGTCTTGCCGACACCCGAGGGGCCGGCGAAGATGAACGAGCCCGAGGGGCGCTTGGGGTCCTTCAGCCCGGCGCGCGTGCGCCGAATCGCCTTGGATACCGCCTTGACCGCATCCTCTTGCCCGATGATCCGCTTGTGCAGCTCGTCCTCCATTCGCAGCAGCCGAGTGGTTTCCTCCTCGGTCAGCTTGAACACCGGGATGCCGGTCCAGTTGCCGAGGACTTCCGCGATCTGCTCGTCATCGACCTCCGCGACGACATCGAGATCACCTGAGCGCCACTGCTTCTCACGTTCAGCACGCTGGGCAACCAGCTGCTTCTCACGATCCCGCAGGCTAGCCGCCTTTTCGAAGTCCTGCGCGTCGATCGCGGATTCCTTCTCCCGGCGGGCGTCGGCAATCTTCTCGTCGAACTCGCGCAGGTCCGGCGGTGCGGTCATCCGGCGGATCCGCATCCGCGCACCGGCCTCGTCGATCAAGTCGATGGCCTTGTCCGGCAGGAAGCGGTCGTTGATGTAGCGGTCGGCAAGTGTGGCCGCGGCCACGACCGCGCCGTCGGTGATCGAGACGCGGTGGTGCGCTTCATAGCGGTCCCGCAGACCCTTCAGGATCTCGATGGTGTGCTCAACCGTTGGCTCGCCCACCTGGACCGGTTGGAAACGACGTTCGAGGGCGGCATCCTTCTCGATGTACTTGCGGTACTCGTCGAGGGTGGTTGCACCGATGGTCTGAAGTTCACCGCGGGCCAGCTTCGGCTTGAGGATCGACGCAGCGTCGATCACACCCTCGGCGGCACCGGCCCCGACCAGCGTGTGCAGCTCGTCGATGAACAAAATGATGTCGCCGCGGGCGTTGATTTCCTTGAGCACCTTCTTGAGGCGTTCCTCGAAGTCACCGCGGTACCGGCTGCCTGCCACCAGCGAACCGAGGTCGAGGGTGTAGAGTTGCTTATCCTTCAGTGTTTCCGGAACATCACCGTGCACGATCGCCTGCGCAAGACCCTCGACAACGGCGGTTTTACCGACACCGGGCTCGCCGATCAGCACAGGGTTGTTCTTGGTGCGCCGGCTCAGCACCTGCATGACCCGTTCGATTTCCTTTTCACGACCGATCACCGGGTCGAGCTTGCCCTCCATCGCAGCCGCGGTCAGGTTACGACCGAACTGGTCGAGTACCAGAGAGGTGGACGGATTGCCGGCCTCGCCCCCGCGGCCGCCGGTTCCGGCCTCCGCGGTCTCCTTGCCCTGGTAGCCGCTCAGCAGCTGGATGACCTGCTGGCGCACTCGGGTCAGTTCGGCACCCAGCTTGACGAGCACCTGGGCCGCCACACCCTCGCCCTCGCGAATCAGGCCGAGCAGAATGTGCTCGGTCCCGATGTAGTTGTGGCCGAGCTGCAGCGCCTCGCGCAGGCTGAGCTCAAGCACCTTCTTAGCGCGGGGGGTGAACGGGATGTGACCGGACGGCGCCTGCTGGCCCTGGCCGATGATCTCCTCTACCTGGCTACGCACGCCCTCCAGCGAAATACCCAACGACTCGAGCGACTTGGCAGCTACGCCCTCACCTTCATGAATGAGGCCCAGCAGGATGTGCTCGGTGCCGATGTAGTTGTGGTTGAGCATCCTGGCTTCTTCTTGCGCCAACACGACAACCCGACGCGCGCGGTCGGTGAATCTCTCGAACATCCGTGGTTACCTGCTCTCCATCGCATAGGTAGGTACGCAGCGCCTCCCAAAACTCGGGCAAAACTTCGGCAGTGCTCAGTACCTGCCGTCCACTGTAATGGGCGGCAGCCCCGGGCGCCCCGCCTGGAGGGACTTCCAAAACCCGTCTGGAAACACCATCTGGCGCGGCAACGGCCCAGTACCCGGCGCTGCTAGTAGCAACGCGGCAAGTCG
>DAOUYK010000034.1 GCA_030666145.1 Mycolicibacterium sp.
GGTCCGCGAAGTTGCGCGGCGTCTCGATGATGCCCTCCGAGCCGAAAAACGTGCGAATCCGCGAGACGGTGAGTCCTGCGACCACCAGCACGAACACGATAACCAACGGCAGCCACACCTTCTTGACCAGACCGATCACGATCCCTGCTCCGGACTTTTGCCGGCCAAGATCAACCTCCGGTTTCGTATCTTGAGTTCTGCCGATCTTAATTTAGCCTATATAAGTTATCGCCTGGCTGTAGATCGGGCCAAGAGGATGGTTCGCTCAAAAACGCCCACACATACCGCAGGACCGACCTCATCGGTGATCGTGGCGGAGCTTCAAACACCGACGTTAGGTCTGTGTGCCGTCCGTGGACTCGGGCGGGTCGAGCACGCTCACCACGATGCCATAGGGCAAGAACCTGACCAGCCGTGCCGGGTCGGTGTTGTTCTTGTTTGCCCGCAGCGCATCCAGCTCAGTGGGATACACCTGCTCGATCTGGGCACCTCCCCCGTCGTTGACGGTGTAGATGGCCCACACCCCGTCACCGGCATCGCCGGTGGTTTCCTGCTGCGCGCGGGTTCCCGAGCCCCGCACGAAGTCGTCGAACAACGCCGACCACCCGTCACGCTGACCGGAGGTGTTCACGAACCTGCCCAGGCCGTCGAGCGCGTCGCGCAGACCTTGACCTGCTTCACGGACCACGCGGTCGAAGTCCTCGGGATCGAAGCCAAACGGCCCGCCGGGGGAATTGTTACTCATCGTGGTTCCTCCTCGCGGCCACACACTCAGCGCAGCGGATAACAACCAGTGTGCCCGCGTCAGCGCAACTAGTCGACTATGACCAGTCTGAAGTGGTAGGCATCAATATGGGCGCGACACGAACGAACCTGCTGGCAACTGCGCAACGGTCGCTGGCTGCGGCCGGAGCACACGATCGCGCCGGCTGGATCGGTCTGTTTACCGCCGACGGGTACGTCGAGGATCCGGTCGGGTCCGCGCCACACCGCGGGCAGGTCGCAATCGGACAGTTCTACGACACGTTCATCGGACCGCGGGCCATCACCCATCACCCGCACGTCGACCTCGTCGTCGGCTGCACAGTAGTGCGCGACCTCGAGCTCGAGATCCAGATGGCTTCGAACCTGACCCTGCGAGTGCCCACCTTCATCCGGTACGACCTACGGGCTGACCGTGATGAGCTGCGAGTCGCCGGCCTGTCGGCCTACTGGGAACTGCCCAAGATGATCAGACAGTTCGTTCGCGGCGGGGTCGGTTCGATACCGGCCGGAATCGCGCTCGGCAGAAACATGTTCACCAATCAGGGACTCTCCGGCAGCCTGGGGTTTCTCCGCGGATTCCAGGGGCTCGGAACCGGCGGCAGAGGCCTTTTCGCACGTTTCCTCGATGAAGTCTGCGGCGGGGATGAGATCAGCGTGCGCAGGTTTGCGACCGACATCCCGATCGCCCTCGGCGATACCGAGCCACTGACCACCTCTGATTTGGTCAAACACCTTTCCGGCGGGAGCTGGCACAAGCTGATCCGGTCAGGGCGTGCAGTCGCGGCTCGCGTCGACAGGGCGGGCCGCCACACCTTGGTTTTCGGGGACCTCGCGACCGACCGCGTGGCCATCACCCGGATCCGGATATTCAGTGAAACCCTGTGACTATGGCGTCGGACCAGCGGCAGGCGCCAGCGGTGTCGGCAACGAATTCGGCCACGTTGCCGCGATCCGCACCGCCTTCATGAGAACGTAAGACCACCATGGAAGCAGCTGACTACCTCACCTATGAAGAATTCGGCCGTCGGTTCTTCGAGATCGCCGTCACCGAGGAACGCGTGGGCGGCGCGATCGGCGCGATCGCCGGCGATGCGTTCAAGCTGGGTCCGATCGCCCAGGGGCCGGGGAAAATCGCCAAGGTCACAGCCCACGTGCGAATTCTGGAGCCGAGGGTCACTCGGCAGATCAGCGAGTCGATCACGTTCGCGATCCGCATTCCTTTGGAAATCAACATGGTCGTCGACCTGGTCATTGATAGACCTAGGTTCGTGGTGTTCGGCGAGATCTCGCTGCGCGCCACCGCGAAGGCAGCCGAACCACTGCTGTTGATCCTCGACGTCGCAAAACCCCGTGCGTCCGACATCTCGATCCACGTGACATCCAAATCCCTCCGTGCTGAGGTGGTACGGATCGTCGGCGGGGTGGATGCCGAGATCAGGCGTTTCATCGCCGCGCACGTCGCCGGTGAGATCGACAGCCCACAGTCCGAACAGGCCAAGGTCATCGACGTCGCAGAACGCCTCGACGAAGCCTGGACCGGGGCGTGAGGCCCAACCCCCCTTTTCCTGGGTCCGACCGCCGCAGGGCGGCGCGGCCAAAAGCTATCGCAGTCGACCGATTCGGGACAGATTTAGCACAACGCCAGTAACGCTGAGTTGGGTAATGATGTCCTCCAACCGCCGACGTGGCAGTTCGGTACGCCATTCGGGCAGCGTCCCCGTCAGCCGCAGCATGCCCGGGGTGAACTCCACGCCGGTTATCTGCAACCCGTGCGCGAGCTCGGGCAGTTGCACCCGGTAGGGCGGGGTCCGGGCCGGCAGCCGCCAGCGTGAGTTGCCCAGCGTCAGCCCCCGAGGTGTGAGCCACAGTGCCGAACCGTCCAGCCTGACCTCGACTTCGACGTGCCCCATCTGCGGCCGGCGGGCCATGTGCAGCCGCGCGACGCCGTCGTCTCCGATCTCGCCACGCAGCCGCGGCGCGGCTGCGCGAAACAGGTTGTCGAGCGCATCGGTCGGGACGTCCAGCGTTAGATCCACCGGCGCGGCTACCAGCAAAGGGGGAGAGGTGGGCTTGAGGTGCACATTGTGCAGCACCACGGTTCCATGGTCGAAAGCGCTTGCCCCCCAGTGGATATTGTGGGCGGTCAGGGTGACGTCGTTGAGCTGGCCCACCGACAGCCCACGCACATCGAGCCTGGAGTCGAACTTTGTGACCGTCATCCTGAGGTCGCCATCATCAAGACGCACCGTGAGCCTGCGCCCGACCACCATCCGGCGCATCGTCATGAACAGCGTCCGGTAGGCGGCGGCGGCTCCACTGTTGACCGGCGCCATCGCGGTCGCCGACCACATCGAGGTGAACATGTCGAGCGGCCGGAACGGGTCAAATCGGCGCATTTGCCGGATTTGATCTCGCCGATCGACCGGTTTCGGTGGACGGGCCATGGTGAGAACCATCCTTGCATGCGGCCGACATCGGCAACAGGACTCGACTAGCTCAGTTCGAATTGCCCCTCGTGCGCGGATATCGACTCCACCGTTGAGGTGAGGTGAGGTGCGGCCGACAAGGAATGCAGCGGCTCACGATGATCAAGCACCTCACGGCAGCACTGGCAGGCCGTTACTTCGCCGGATATCCCTGCGGCATTCCCGCCTGGTCTGGCCGGTTTGTTCCATGCACACCAGCACCGGAGACTCTTCAGCAAAGGGCAGCGGTGCGTCCGCCGGAGCAGTGGTTACGGTCGGGCTGGGTACGTCACCCCGGGTCAGCGACCAGATCGTGGTGTCAGTGCCCTGCAGCGTCGAACAGTGCGCGGCCGAACCGTCACGCGTGGTACCGGTGCTGCCCTCCGGGGAGCAGTTCGCACCGATGACCACCGAGGATGATGGCGTCGGCGCGACGACATCGATGGAGGTCATTACCGCTGTGTCGGTAATGACCTCTGATGCCTGGGGCGGGTGCGCGCTCTGGGGCGTGCTCGTTGGCGGTTGCGTCGCGGGGCGGTCGGCGCGCATGAACTCCACGGCCGCCACCGCGACCGCTCCAACCAGGAGTGCCGCCAGCAAGATCGGGACAACGAGGCCGGGCCTCATACGTGGGCGCCGGGTTCCACCACCGGCGTGCACAGTCGTTCGCGGCGTCGACAGCCGAGTGGCAGCAGTATCAGGCGCAGTGTCGAACGTGAGCTGGTGCGTCAGCGCACGGGAAAAGTCGGCGCACCGTTCGAAACGATCACCTGGGTCCTTCGCCAACGCCTTGGCCAGCACCGGATCCACACCCGAGAGGTCTGGGCGGTCGTCGCCGATCACCGGTGGGGACGCCGAGAGATGCTGGCTGATTACCACCGCGGGGTTGGAATGCTGGAACGGGGGCGAACCCGTCAACAGGTGAAACGCGGTAGCGGCCAACGCGTACTGGTCTGCGCGGCCGTCCAGCTGCGCTCCCATCAGCTGTTCAGGTGCAGCGTAAGAAACCGTCCCAACGGTCATATTGGTAGCGGTCAGGCCACTGACTTAGCTGGACCAGCAGGCAATTCCACAGTCCGCCAACAGAATTCGCTGATCGGCCGAATCCGGATGGGGCAGCAGAATGTTGGCCGGCCTCACATCGCGGTGCAGCAGATTGCGCTGGTGCGCATAATCCAGCGCGTCGGCGACGGCGGTGACGATCTCGGCGACCTGCCCTGCCGGCAGGCCGGTGCGGTGCTGGTTGGCGAGTAGGCGCCCAGCGTCGGTGCCCTCGACGTAATCCATCGAATCCAGATCTGCACGTCGTACTCACCGCAGTCGTGCACGCCCACGATGTGGGCATGCCAGAGGGTGGCAGCAATGTCCGCCTCTCGGTGGAACCGCTCGCGGTACTCCGAGCCGGCGGACATCGTTGCCGGTAATACCTTCAGCGCGTCCTGGCGGGGGAGACGCGGATGTTGGGCGAGGTACACCTCACCCATGCCGCCGGACCCCAGGAGCTCGACGATCGTGTAGCCCGCGAATATCTCCCCGACGGCCAATGGCATGGCCGCATGCTACCGATGAGGCTAAATATCCCTAATAGTCCAAGGTCAGACCTGATTCGCCGGCAGCGCGGGAGACGCAGGTCAGCATCATGCCTGCCGAGCGTTCTGGGTCAGTCAGCAGCGTGTCGCGATGCTCGACCTCGCCGGCGAGCACCCTGGTCCGGCACGTCCCACAAAACCCCTGCTGGCAGGAGTACGGAGCATTGACCCCCTCCCGCCGCAACGCGGCGAGCAGCGTTTCCTCAGAGCCGACGGCGACCGTCTCGCCGGTGGACGCAACAGTGACCTGGAATGGCCGGCCGTCGACCACAGGCGCGGCGGCGAATCGTTCGAAATGCAGTTCGACGTCGGCGCGGCCGGCCAGAGCCGAACGGATCCCGGTCAGCATCGGGGCGGGTCCGCACGCATAGACCGCCGTTTCTGCGGAACATTCGCCGAGCAACTCCGCTGTCGTGGGTAGACCGCAGGTGTCGTCGGTTCGGATCTCGACATTGGCGCCCAAAGCGGCGACCTCGTCAAGGAACGGGAGGCTGTCGCGGGTGCGGCCTGCGTAGACCATGGACCAATCGACATGGAGACGACGGGCCCATTCGAGCATCGGAAGAATCGGGGTGATGCCGATGCCACCGGCAATGAACCGAAACCGTCGCGTTGGAGATCCGTACCCGGGCACGGTGAGCGGAAACGCGTTGCGCGGGCCGTGGGTGTACACGGTGGCGCCTTCCGGCAGCCCGTCGTGGATCTCGATGGACCCTCCGCCTCCGTCGGGAATGCGGCGCACCGCAATGCGGTAGCGCTCGGGCGAACCCGGGTCCCCGCACAGTGAGTATTGCCGGACCAGTCCGCTGGGCAGGTGCACGTCGATGTGTGCGCCCGGAAACCACCTGGGCAGTGTGGCGCCCGGCTCAGGTGCCAGCGTCAGCTCGACAACATCCTGATCGCGGGCTACGACGCGGCGCCGTTCGACCCTCAGCGCGATGGTGCTGTCGCCGCCGCTGGGCATCGGGATCCGCTGTATTGCTGCTGATGCGGCCAACATGCCGGAGATCGCGACTCCAGCGACCGCGACCGTGCGGTCATGGCGGGCATGACCGGACGCGCTCGGCGGTGTCCTTTCGACTACCTGCCGGAACTGCTCGAACAGCCGCATCACATATGGGCCGTACGGGCTGCCGGAGAGGCCGCAAGATAGGCGACGGCCTGCGCGGTGGAGCCTACTTCCGCGGGCGAGTAGCCGGGCCGGAAGTAACTCAGCGTGCTCGATCCGAACAACGTGCGCCAGCGGGGAAGCAGGCCGAGTCTGGAGTCGCGCATCCGCATTCGATTGAATGTCCACCAATTCGCGGTGACATTGGGGTCGGTCTTGACCAGGTGCCACGCAGCCCGCTGCACGATCACGAACACCATGCTCACAGCCGTGCTCATAGCGCGGACTCGGGCGAAGTAGCTGTCATGGAAGTAGACGGCTACATCGTGGGCCACGCTGCGATGTTCAACCTCTTCGCTGCCATGCCAGCGGAATAAATCGACCAGCGCCGGATCGGCGTTGTAGTCGTCCCATGCGCCGTTGAGCGCGAAGTCGCCCAAGACCGCGGTGTAGTGCTCGATCGCGGCGATCAGCCACAGTCGGTCGCACAGGTGGTTGAGGCGGCGCGCAGGATCGGTGTAAGCCGGCGGCGCGAGCACCTTGGTGAACACGTGTTCGACCTGGTTGCGGATCGGAGTTGGGTCGACGCCGTTCTTGAACATGTAGGTGCGCAGGGCCTCGTCGTGCACGTCGGCGTGGGTGGCCTCCTGTCCAATGAATCCACGGATGTCGTCTGCCAACTTGGAATCCTTCACGAGCGGCAATGCTTCGTTGAGGGTCGCTACGAACCAGCGTTCCCCGGCCGGTAAGACAATATTGAGCCCGCTGACGACGTGAGAGGCCACCGGATGGCCTGGGATCCAGTGCAACGGACTGTCGGCCACGTCGAAATGCACCTTGCGGGCCTGGATCTGGACCGGCCCAGGGTCGATCTCGTCATCGAAACTACGCGGTCGCAACATCTGCGGGCTCCTGTTCGTCGTGGATATCTGGATTCTACGACGAAAAGAGCGAAGTATGCGGGAACGGAGGTCCCGGATAACTACACCGGGTGTGTCGGTCAGGCAAGCGGGGGAGGCGTGCCCGCCCCCGGGGCTCCGGCGATCGGTACCAGCGGTGTCGGGGTGACGGTCGTGACTCCGTTAGCGCCGATGGTAGGGCCGCCCGTGGGGCCCATAGCTTTGATCTCGTCAGCGGCGGCCTGAGTGCAATCCAGCGTCAGCAGCATGCGGCCGCCGCTGGTCATCTTCTGCTTGTCGACCAGGCAGGCTGACTGCGAGAGCACGCTGCCGGTTGACCCACCGAAGTACCCCTTGACGCCCTGGCTCTTCAGAATCGCCAGCGCCCGCCCGTACTGCTCGCCGGTCACGTTGTAGGGCGATTCCGAGGGCTGAGAGATCGCCACGCCGGCGCCGATCAGTGCGGCTGTTCCGGTGACCACGAGTCCGCCGCTTAACACAACAAGCTTTCTCACGACTGCAAACTCCTCATTTCGGTGGTGGCTGCGAACATATCGCAGCAGTCCCAAATGTGAAACCGCTGCAGGAGCGCGCAATGTTACAAGCGAGGTTGCCAGTGGCCGTCACACCGGGGGCTTGACTGCGGCCCGCATCGCCTCACAGAGCGTGGCACTGCGCGGATCGGTGAACACCTCCTCGAGAAGCACCGGCCGCCCCTGTGGGTCACCGAGCGGGACGCGCCAGTTCGGATACTCGTCGGTGGTCCCTGGTTGGTTCTGCGTACGCACCTCACCCACAGCATCTGCCAGCGACAGCGATAGCAGGCGCGAAGGTGTCCGTCCCAGGTAGCGGTGCAGAGCCAGCGCTACCGAATCCACATCGGGATCCAGGCTGCCATCGTCGCCCTTGAGCAGCCCAACCCTGCGCAGCTCGGACATCCAGGCCTCCTGCTGTTCCCGGTCACTGGCCCATTCCTCGGCGGCCGGGCGTGCCAGCAACCCGAGGTCGTCGCGCAGCCGGATGTGTTCTCCAGCGAGATAACCCGCGGTGGGAGGCAGATCGTGGGTCGTGACGGCCGATAGGCAGGACTCCCGCCATAGCTCGGCCGGCAGCGGCCCGCCGGCGCCGTCGCGGTCGATCTCGAACCACAGGATCGAGGTGCCAAAAACGCCGCGGTCGCGCAGATAGTCGCGCACCCACGGTTCCACGGTCCCCAGGTCCTCACCCACGACGACCGCGCCGGCCCGATGGGCTTCCAGCGTCACGATGCCGATCATCGCCTCGTAGTCGTAGTGCACGTAGGTGCCTGCCGTCGGTGGCGCCCCCTTCGGTATCCACCACAGCCGGAACAACCCGATGATGTGATCGATGCGGACCCCGCCCGCGTGCCGCAGCACAGCTCCCACGAGCACCCGGAACGGTTCGTAGGCGGCCTCAGCGAGTCGGTCGGGTCGCCAGGGGGGCTGTGACCAGTCCTGCCCGAGCTGGTTGAACTCGTCCGGCGGTGCACCGGCAGCAACGTCGAGCGCCAAGACATCTTGCAATGCCCAGGCATCGGCGCCATGAGGGGCCACCCCGACTGCGAGGTCATGCACTATGCCCAGTTCCATGCCGGCCTGCACTGCGCTGGCCTGCGCTTTCGTCAGCTGGTCGTCGACCAGCCATTGCAGCCAGCGATGAAAGTCCACGTTCGAGGCGTACTCGCCGACGAACTCGGCGACCGCTTCCGAGCGTGGGTGCTGCAGCTCCTCGGGCCACTGGCGCCAGTCCCCGCCGTAGTACTCGGCCAGCGCACACCACGTTGCGAAGTCGTCGAGACTACGACCCTCCCTGTCCAGGAACGCCTGGTAGCCGATCTCGCGGCCAGCGGAGAGTTCGATGAGGTAGATGCTCTCCAGCACCTCACGCTTGGCCTTCCACGCGCGGTCGCGGTCGATCTCGCCGAGGCGATCGGCGCGCTCCTGGACCTGCTCCTGCGCCCTGCGGATGCGTCCACGGTGCCGGAGGTAGGCGAACTCGGGAACCGCCTCCACACGCAGGTACATCGGATTGGCGAATCGGCGCGACGTCGGCAGGTATGGAGAGGGTTCCATCGGCGCGATGGGTGCCGCCGCGTGCAGTGGGTTTACCAATACGTAGCCCGCACCGTGGCGGGAAGCCGACCAGACAGCCAAGTCGGTGAGGTCGGTCAGATCACCGATACCCCAAGAGTTGTGCGAACGGACGCTGTAGAGCTGGGTGGCCAGCCCCCACGCGCGGCCCGAGCCGAATCGAGCGGGCGACTCCAGCGATGAGGGCGACACGACGGCCGTCGTGTGGACGTCCGAAGAGTCCACCTGCAAGTGCAACCGGTGGTATCCGATGGGGAGGTCAGCAGGCAGTTCGAAGGTGGCCTCCCCGACCAGCCTGCCATCGAGATCATAAGGGGCCGTCTTGTTTTCGGTCTGCCGTAGGCCCGTACGCACACTGCCGTCTTCGAGCCGCATCCACGGCCTGGCCGGATCTCCGTGGGTAACGTGAACCCAGAACGGCGTAGCGACTCCGCCGAGCCCGACGATCACCGGGGGCAGCGCGCGGACCCAGTGATCGCGATCCTTGGCCGCGATCGCCGCGACGCGCTCCGCTTCGGTTCCGGCACGCACCCCCAGTGCGTCCAGTACCGCAGTCAGCGTCGCTGCCGCCACCGTCACCGGCTGTCCCGTCCAGTCCGCATACGTGGTGGCCACGCCGAACCGATGCGCAAGCTCGATCAGCGATGCAGGAATCTCTTCGTGCTCCGCGCCTACAGCCATGCCGACAATCTTGCCCCGTCGGTGAACTTCCCGTACTGTGAGGCCTGCCCAGTCCGCGTTGTACGCGAAGATGCTTCGGTAGGGGCGACGGCACCGTGGTACTGTCCCGTACCGGGACCGACCGATAGGAGTTCGGCATGGCCGCGGAGGCGACCACCCTCAACAACGCAGGCGGACGACCGGTGGTGGACACCTCCCACGGCCCGGTGCGCGGCGTAGACGACGGAACCGTCAAGGCCTGGAAGGCAATTCGCTACGCCGCAGCCCCGATCGGCGATCTGCGCTGGCGTGCGCCCCAACCTCCGAAGGCGTGGTCGGACCCCGTCGACGCGGGGCAGATGGGCCCGGTCTGTCCGCAGCCCACAGACGCCAAAATCCCGATCGATCTCGGCGCCCGGCAAGGCGCCGACTTTCTGACGCTCAACGTGTGGGCGCCATCAGAAACCGCGCCCGGCGCCGCCAAGCCCGTGATGGTTTGGATGCACGGCGGTGCATACATCCTCGGCTCGGCCAGTCAGCCACTCTACGACGGTCGCGCGCTGGCCGCGGGCGGCGATGTCGTCGTTGTGACGGTCAACTACCGACTCGGCGCTCTGGGGTTTCTGGAACTGGCCACACTGGGCGCAGACCCCGAGCAGTTCGCAACCAACGTCGGCCTGCGCGACGTGATCGCGGCGCTGAACTGGGTAAGCGACAACATCACTGCATTCGGCGGGGACCCGGGCAACGTCACGTTGTTCGGCGAGTCAGCAGGAGCCGGTGTGGTGACCGCTCTGTTGGGCAGTCCGGCCGCGGCCGGACTGTTCACCGCCGCGATCGCTCAGAGTTCACCGGTTACGTCCTCATACCGCGCGGACGGAGGCCGCCGAGTGGCCGAGCGTGTCCTCGACATGCTCGAATTCGGACGACAGGATCTCGGGCGCCTGGCGGCCCTGCCCATCGAGGCGATCGTGGAAGCGTCCAGGAGGGTGTTCGACGAGGTCCCGCTTCAAACCCCGGGCAGGTTGGCCTTCGCGCCGATCGTCGACGGCGACGTCGTGCCGGACTACCCGGTAACCCTGGCCAGGAAGGGCCTTACCCACCCGGTGCCGCTGATCATCGGCACCAACAGGAACGAGGCTGCGCTGTTCCGATGGATGAAGTCGCCGCTGATGCCCATTAAGCCGGAAACAATCAAAGCGATGTTCGCCGAGATCGCGGCCGAGCAGCCGAGCCTGCAGCTGCCCACCGAAGCCCAACTCGGCGGCACCTACCGTGGCCGCGGCAAGGTCAAGCACTTGGGGGTGGCCAGCGACCTCGGCTTCCGCATGCCCTCGATTTGGTTCGCCGACGGCCACCGCGGGGTTGCTCCGGTCTACCTCTACCGTTTCGACTTCGCCACGCCGATGCTGCGGATGCTGCGCCTACATGCCGCGCATGCCACCGAGCTGCCCTACGTATGGGGCAACTTGCTTGCCGGCGGATGCAAAGATCCGACGTTCGTGCTCGGCGGCCTCAAGGCGGGTAAGGCGGTCTCGGAGCGACTGCGGACCCGATGGGTGAACTTCGCGAGGCACGGCGACCCATCCGGTCTGGATGGCGATCCGACTTGGCGTGAATACGGCGCGCACGACCGTGCCACGCTGGTCATCGACAAGGAGGATTCGGTGGTCGACGACCTCGATGCAGAAGTACGCCGCGCCTGGGGCGACGACGTCCTGAGCTTCCTGTAATCAAAACTAGACTTCCCCCGGAGGTGCCGCCGTGGAGTTCCTGGACGTCCTGCCGCCGCAGATGCGCGATCCCGTTCTCTTCGCTATTCCGTTCTTCCTGCTTCTGCTGATCATCGAGTGGACGGCCGCGCAGAAGCTTGAGCGCCTTGAGTGTCGTGCCGACGCCGGCCGGCCGGATCCGGGCGCCCACCTCACGCGTGACTCCTGGACCAGTATCTCGATGGGATTAGTGTCAATTTTCACGTTGGGCGCGTGGAAGTTCTTGGCACTGTTGGGTTACGCCGCGATCTACGGCTATCTCGCCCCGTGGCATTTGTCGGCCGACCACTGGTACACGTGGGTGATCGCTATCCTCGGTGTCGACCTGCTGTTCTACGTATATCACCGAACCGCGCATCGGGTGCGGTTTGTGTGGGCGACTCATCAGGCCCACCATTCCAGCCAGTACTACAACTTCGCGACCGCGTTACGGCAGAAGTGGAACAACAGCGGTGAGATCCTGATATGGGTTCCGCTGCCACTGCTGGGTGTTCCTCCCTGGATGGTGTTCGTGAGTTTCTCGATAAGCCTGGTCTATCAGTTCTGGATTCATACCGAGCGCATCGGAACACTTTGGCATCCAATGGAATTCGTCTTCAACACTCCCTCCCACCATCGGGTGCACCATGGCACGGACCGGGAGTATCTGGACAAGAACTACGGCGGGATCCTGATCATCTGGGATCGAATTTTCGGTACGTTTGCGCGCGAACGGTTCCGGCCGCATTACGGACTGACCACACAGGTGCAGACATTCAACATCTGGAAGCTGCAGACGCACGAATACGCCGCGATCGGTCGCGACGTGCGGGCCGCACGAGGTGTTCGGGACAAACTCGGCTACATCTTCGGCCCGCCCGGCTGGGCGCCGGCGCGAACGCCCGGAGCCGGCGACCTCACGCCGATGTGCGAGCAGGCTCGCAGCGCGCCGCAGCCCTCGGTTACGCCGTAATCTATGCAGTGTGGACACCGTCTTTGATGCTCACGTCGACCCAGCGCTGGTGGAGCGCTCGCTGGCAGGAAGCAGCTTAGGGTCGGTCTGGCTGGACATGCCGCGTCCGGATTTTCCACCGACGGCCGGTCCCCTCACCTGCGACCTGCTGGTGATCGGTGGCGGCTACGTGGGCCTGTGGAGCGCATTACATGCCGCCCGCCGCCATCCCGACCGGCGCATCGTGCTCATCGAGGCCGATCGCATCGCATCGGCGGCCTCAGGACGCAACGGAGGCTTCGTCGATGCCAGCCTGACGCACGGGCTCGAGAACGGGAAGTCGCACTGGCCCAACGAGATCGACACTCTCGAGGCAATGGGCATGGAGAATCTCGAAGGCATGCAGGCCGAGATCACCGAACTCGGTCTGGATACCGAATGGCAACGCACCGGGATGCTTTCGGTAGCCACCGAACCACATCAGGTCGAGTGGCTGGAGCAGGCCGCCGCCCAGAACCAGGGACAGCTGCTCGGGCAGCTAGAAGTCCGCGACGAAGTGCACTCGCCGACCTACTTGACGGGTCTGTACAGCCCCGACACGTGTGCGATCGTCAACCCCGCCAAGCTGGGGCTGGAACTAGCGCGGGCTTGCCGGGCCGTCGGAGTGGAGATCCTCGAACGAACCACAGCTTCGCGGATCGTTTCGGGGGGCGCTGCGTTGCGCGTGCATACCGACGGGCCGACGATCACCTGCAGGGAGGTGGTGTTGGCGACCAACGTGTTTCCCAGCCTGCTGATGCGCAACCGCCTGTTCACCGTGCCCGTGTACGACTATGTGCTGGCAACCGAGCCGCTGAACGACGCTCAACTGGCCCGGATAGGTTGGCGGCGCCGACAGGGAATCAGCGACTCCGCGAACCAGTTTCACTACTACCGAGTGACGATGGACAACAGGATCGTCTGGGGCGGCTACGACGCGCGCTACCATTTCGGCCGGCGGGTTGACTCGGCCTACGAGGACCGCCAACAGACCTACCGTCGGCTGGCAGCCCATTTCTTCATCACCTTCCCTCAGCTGGATGACGTCCGATTCACCCATCGTTGGGCCGGCGCCATCGACACCAACACGCGGTTCTGCGCGCACTGGGGACTGGCCCGGGAAGGTCGGGTCGCCTATGTGAACGGGTTCACCGGGCTCGGTGTCGGCGCTGCCCGGTTCGCTGCCGATGTGTGCCTGGACCTACTGGAGGGAGCAGAGACGCCCCGTACCCGCTTGGAGATGGTTCGCAAAAAGCCGCTACCGTTCCCGCCCGAGCCACTCGCCAATGTAGGAATTCAAGCCGCGAGGTGGTCGTTGGACCGAGCCGATCACCGCGCAGGACGTCGCAACCTCTTCCTGCGCGCACTGGAAGCCCTCGGCCTCGGCTTCGATTCCTGAGGCCGGATGGCAGCGCCCGCGCCCCAGGGCCCCAGGGCACCAGGGCACCAGGGCACCAGGATCGCCCTTCGGTGACGCTTGTGATCGCTCCCATGTAACGCCCCTTTTCACAATCGCGATGAGCCTGTTACGAAGCCGCTAGAGCGGGTATCGCAGGGTCGCATGAACGGGGGCGTTATGTCTGAGGTGTCAACACGGTTTCCGCATCAATTGCGCCAGCTTGTGCTTGTGGCGACCGCTCCCATCCTCGCGCTGATGCTGACCTGGGCATCCGCCCAAGCTCAGCCCGGTGTCCTCGTCCACCCCGGCATGGAGATCCATCAGGACTCGGTGTTGTGCACCCTTGGCTACGTCGACCCCCACACACGGATGGCGTTCACCGCCGGCCATTGCCGTGCATCAGGAACGGTCTCAAACAATCAAGGCAACATGATCGGCACACAAGTTTCGTTCCGCGACAACACCCCTAACGGCATGACAGTCGACGGCAACCACCAGATCGCAGACTGGCAGGTGATCCACCTGAGCTCCGACGTCGCGATCAGCAACGTGCTTCCGGGCGGGCAGGTGCTGGTCACCGATCCGGCGGTGCTTCCGGTGGTTGGCATGCCCATCTGCCACTTCGGTGTGGTGACCGGGGAGAGTTGCGGGACAGTCGAAGCGGTCAACAACGGCTGGTTCACGATGGCCAATGGTGTGGTCAGCCAGAAAGGCGATTCGGGCGGGCCGGTGTACACAACGACACCGGACGGTCGCACTGTGCTGATCGGAATCTTCAACAGCACCTGGGGTGTCCTCCCCGCGGCGGTGTCCTGGCAGGTCCTCAGCCATGAGGCGCGTGAGGACACCATTTCCGCGGTGTCAAGCAGCCTTGCCGAACCGGCAGTCCTGCCCTGATGACCAGCCCGGAAACCGGGATCGACAAAGCCAGGCTCCAACTGGCCGGCTGCGATTGTCTGACGGAGATCCGGCGAGATTAGAACACGTTCTAGCCAGTGCACGCTGCTCGCGTTATCCTCACAGGGATGCTTGACCAGACACCTGTCCAGATTGCGTGGGTGGCCAAGGACCTCGCGGCCACTGAGGCAATGCTGACCTCGCTGTTGGGCGCCAAGAAGTGGGTCCGCATGCTCGGGGTGCATTTCAGCCCGGACACCTGCTCTTACCGCGGCCAACCCGCTGACTTCGTGGCCGACATTTCCCTGAGCTATGCCGGGGACACCCAACTGGAGGTGATCGCCCCGGTGTCGGGCTGCAGCATCTACACCGAGTTCCTCGAACGGCAAGGGCCCGGGCTGCACCACATCTGCGTCGAGGCTCGAGACGCAGAGCGATTCGATGCCGCCGTCGGTGATGCCGAACACAACCGGGCACCCGTGGTCATGGCCGGCACGATGGCCGGTGGGATGCGGTTCGCTTACGTTTCGGCCGAAGGCTCAGGTGTGCCATACATCGAAATTGCCCAAATACCGCCAGACATCCAGGCGTTCTTTGACCAGATAAAGCAGGAGAACATATGAAACGGGAGCAGCGGTGACCAACCAGCACATTCCGGAAACGGTGAGTATCGATGACGTCACCTCGTGGTCGGACGAGGTCGATGTGCTGATCCTCGGATTCGGAATCGCAGGCGGCTGCGCAGCCGTCAGCGCCGCTGCCGCCGGTGCCCGTGTGCTGGTTCTGGAGAAGGCCGCGGCCGCCGGTGGGACGACTTCGATGGCGGGCGGCCATTTCTACCTCGGCGGCGGAACTGCCGTGCAGCAGGCTACCGGCCATGACGACTCACCCGAGGAGATGTACAACTACCTGATCGCGGCGTCCCGCGATCCCGAACACGACAAGATCCGCGCGTACTGCGACGGGAGTGTCGAACACTTCAATTGGCTTGAAGCGCTTGGCTTTCAATTCGAGCGCAGCTACTGTCCCGGCAAGGTCGTCGTCCCAACAGGCACTGAGGGGCTCTCCTACACCGGCAACGAGAAGGTGTGGCCGTTCTGCGAGCGGGCCAAGCCAGCGCCGCGCGGCCACTCCGTGCCGGTCCCCGGCGCACTGGGTGGCGCGGCGATGGTGATCGACCTGCTGCTCAAGCGCGCCACCGACCTCGGTGTCCAGATCCGATACGAGTCCGGCGCAACAGCGCTGATCACCGACGACAACGGCGCGGTGGTTGGCGCGCGTTGGAGACACTTCGGCGATACTGGCGCGGTCAGAGCCAGAGCTGTAGTCATCGCCGCAGGCGGCTTCGCGATGAACCCCGAGATGGTGAACCAATACACACCCGCGCTCGGGCACGAACGCAAGACCAAACACCACGGGACGGTGGCCCCATACATCCTGGGCAACCCCAACGACGACGGGTTAGGCATCGGACTGGGCGTCTCCGCAGGTGGCATAGCCACCAACATGGATCAGCTGTTCATCACCGCTGCCGCCTACCCTCCTGACATCCTGCTCACCGGCATCATCGTCAACAAGGCCGGGAAGCGGTTCGTCGCCGAGGATTCCTACCATTCGCGCACCTCGGCTTTCGTACTCGAGCAGCCCGATCACGCGGCATTCCTCATCGTCGACGAAGCCCATATGCGGATGCCCGAGATGCCGTTAATCCGATTTATCGACGGCTGGGAGACCGTCGCCGAGATGGAGACCGCACTCCAGATCCCGGCGGGAAACCTCGCCGCGACCCTGGAGCGTTACAACGCAAACGCGGCCGAGGGCCTCGACCCCGACTTCCACAAGCAGCCGGAACACCTTGCAGCACAAGACACCAGCCCGTGGGCAGCCTTCGACCTGACGTTGGGCCAGGCGATGTATTCCGGGTTCACCTTGGGCGGACTGAAGGTGTCGATCGACGGTGAGGTGCTCCGCGAAGACGGCAGCGCGGTTCCCGGGCTGTACGCGGCGGGCGCGTGCGCCTGGAATATCGCCCAGGACGGCAAGGGCTACGCCAGCGGAACGCAGCTCGGCGAGGGTTCGTTCTTCGGGCGGCGGGCGGGAGAACACGCAGCCAGGCGCGCAAGCGAACGCGCCGCGCACGTCTAGTCGAAGTTCAGGTCGAACGGAGGCGGCGGCCACAACAACGATAGCCCAGCGACGGCCGTTCGTACCGGCGATGCTGGCAGATCTTCCTGCTGGTTTTGCTGCTTTTTCAGCGCCTTATCGTGGCCGGGGGGCGCTGGGCTGTTCCTGCGCAGGACAGCCGCCGATATTGCACTCGCCGTCCTGATGATCGCCCTCGTAATCACCGACATCGGGATGAGTTACTCGACAGTCATTGTTGACGGCATGGTCTGAAATGAGCATCCGCCGACTAGATCGCTTAAACGCGCGCGGGCTCGTCACCGACGTCGCCGAGATGCCACCGACCATCGCCGAGCAGTTGCAGTTGCCGCGTGTGGTGCTGCTCGACAGTACGGCGGTGACTGACGCTGACCAAGATGGTGTTGGGTAGCTCGCTGCGGACGAGCTGATAGAGCATCAGCTCCAACCCCTCGTCGAGCGCAGAGGTTGATTCGTCCAGGAACACCGATTGGGGCTTGGTCAGTAGGATTCGCGCGAAAGCAACACGTTGCTGCTCGCCGGGGGAGAGCACTTTGGCCCAGTCCTGCTCTTCGTCCAGCCGGTCGGCCAGGTGGGGCAACGCCACCTGGTTAAGGACCGCACGCAAGCCGTCATCTGCGATGGAGCCGGTCTTGTTCGGATACGACACCACGGTGCGCAGATCTCCGAGCGGCACGTAGGGCAGCTGCGAGAGGAACATCGTCGCGTTCTCTTCGGTCGGGTATGTGATGGAACCCGATGCGTAGGGCCACAGGCGTCCGAGGCTGCGCAGCAGCGTTGTCTTGCCGCTGCCGGAAGCCCCGGTGATCACCAACGCTTCACCGGGGTCGAGTCGCAGGCCGAGTGGCTCTATCAGCTGCCTACCGTCCGGGGTCCGCACCTCGACCTCATCCAACTCGACGTGACCGTCAGTGGAATCTTCGGCACTCAGCGAGGGCAACGCCCGGCCCTCTTCGTTGGCGATCACCAGGCCGTACAGGCGGATGATCGCGGCGCGGTAGCCGGCAAAGTTGTCGTATGCATTTCGGAAGAACGACAGCCCGCTGAGAATTTCACGAAAAGCGCTCGCCGTCTGCGAGAGCTGACCCAAAGTGATCTCGCCGTTGTAGAACCGCGAGAACTGCACGATGTAGGGGATCAGCTCCTGGGCCTGGCTGATCGAGAGGTTCCAGCCCAGGAAGGCCGCCAGCCTGTTCACGTACTTCTTGTAGTTCGCGACGATTGGGGCGAACCGGCGCCGAAGACCGGTGCGCTCGGCGACCTCGCCGCGGTAAAACGCGACCGCCTCGGCTGCGTCGCGCAGTCGAACCAGCGCATACCGGAAGACGGCGTTGAACTTCTCATTGTTGAACGACAGCGTGATGATCGGGCGGCCGATCCAGAAAGCGACGACGGTGGCGAACAGGATGTAGGCGATGCCGATCCAGAACATCGCCTTGGGAAGTTCGAATCCGACGAACGGCAAGGTCACCGGTCCCGACAGATTCCACAGAATCGCGGTAAAGGAGATCATTGCGGCGATCGAGGAGACGGCACCGAACAGCAGCGTGGTACCAGCGGTGTTGTTCGGCGTGTTGGGCAGGGCGCCGACGCCGGCGGTGAAGATGTCGATGTCCGCCTGGATGCGCTGGTCGGGGTTGTCGATGGTGTCGTCGATGAATCGCGTCCGGTAATAGGCCTTGCCGTCGAGCCAGTCGCCGGTCAAATGGTCGGTGAGCCAGGTACGCCAGCGGAGCATGAATCGCTGGGTGACAAAGAGATTGAGCATGATGAGGGCGACGTTGATGACCGCCAGAACCGCGAAGACCCCCATCGACAGCCAGAAGCCGTCCCTGCCCGATTCACGGACCGTGTCGTCACCTGCACCGACCCCGGACGCGATGACCTGGAAGCTGGTCATCATGTCGTTGCCCTGGAAGCTGAACAGCACAGAGAGCCGGACACTCGCGATGACCAGCAGCAGGATACCGGCCAGCCATAGCCACACGACCACGCTCTCGGGACCGGTGAAGTATCCCCGAGTGATACGCCAGAACTGCCGACCCCAGACGGTGAAGCGGACGATCAGCACCAGCGCCACCATTGTGGCCACCGCCGCATAACCCCATCCTTTGGCGATCCACAACAGCGAGGTCCAGACCTCGCTGTTCCAATCGAGAGTGGGGGTGAACAAATCCATTCGGGCAAGGTACCGCGGCAGGGCGCTGACTCTTCGACAGCACCCCGTTCAACCGAAGTAAGCACGCTGCCGCTCGGCCTACAGGTTGGTGTCCGACCAGTGCCGCGTACCGTAAACGTGTGGCTCGCAACTCTTCGAAGACCCCCGCGAATCCCAACACGGGAAGGTTGTCCAACCGGTTCTGGAAACTACTCGGCGCAAGCGCGCAGAAG
>DAOUYK010000098.1 GCA_030666145.1 Mycolicibacterium sp.
CCAGTTCTTAATGGTGACCAGCTAGATGCACAACTGGCCGTGACAATCCCGATCTTCGGGACCAAGAGCCACAACATTTACTGGGTCAACCAGGACGGCGCCTGGAAGCTGTCTAACCCATCGGCATGTGTGATCGCGAACGACGTGGCGGGGGTCAGCTGCACCGTCTAGCACGAAGGGCGATATCCGCGTGGGTTGTTTCTGAGTCGCCAGGACTGGACGGAACCCCGAGAAGCCGCCGGGCTCACCCGCACGAACCATGGCCATAGCGCTCCTTGCTAGACGAGTTCTGCTAGAGGAGTTCGTAGTCGGCGAGGCGCGGGCGGGTCATCGCTTCGCCGAACTGGGCGAAGCTCCACGGCCAGGCGATAGGAACACCAGTTTGATCGAGGTACCAACTGCGACAACCAGTTACCCACACGGTCTTGCGAGCCGCGTGCACCCGCGAAGCCTCGAACCGCGCGGTGGCCTCGGCGCTGGCGCTGATCTGTCGGCAGTCGCCTCGCCGTAGAAGACCCACGAGCTGCATCAAATACCCGATCTGCGCCTCGGCGGCGTCGATCAGTGAGAAGTTGCCGACCGGCCCGTTCGGCCCATTGACCATGAACAGATTGGGAAAATCGGGTACCGATAGCGACAGGTAGGCGAACGGGCGCTGCCGCCACACTTCATCAAGATGCACGCCATCGCGGCCTATCACCTTGATCGGGCGCAGGAAGCGATCGACACGAAACCCGGTCGCTAGCACAAGCACGTCGAGCGGGTGCAGCACGCCGTCGACGGTACGGACACCCGCGGCCTCGACCCGAGCGATGCGCTCGGTAACCAAGTGGGCGTTGGGCCGCTGGATCACGTCGTAGAAGTTCGACGAGACGACCAGGCGCTTACATCCTGCTCGGTAATCAGGCCGAAGCTTTTCCCGCAGAACGGGATCCGAAACATTGTTCTCAAGATTGGCCCGGCTGATATCCTGCAGCGCCTCCAGCTGCGGTGACTCCGCATCGACTACCGCGTTAGCGAAGTTTCCCACGAATGCGATGTTCAGCTCTTCGCGCAGCGCCACTAGCGCGGCCGGATCGGTACGGTAGCTGGCGCGGTCAGCTTCGGCGATCGGCGGATTGTCGACGGGCAGAATCCATTGCGGGGTGCGCTGGAAAAGGTGCAGGCCGCGTACCACATCGATCAGCGCGCCAGTGATTTGCACCGCTGTCGAGCCGGTACCAATCACGCCAATCTGCGCACCATCCAGCGGCACGCGATGATCCCAACGGGCGCTGTGGAACGCTCGGCCGGCGAATTCGTCCAGACCGTCGATGTCGGGGTAGCGCGGATGGTGCAGCACGCCGGTGGCGGCGATCACCACGTCGGCGACGTCGTGTGCGCCCGTGGACGTCTCTATCCGCCAACGCACGCCATCATGTTCCAGGCGAAGCACCTCGCTGCCGTAGCGGATCAGCTCGTCGACGCCGTAGCGACGCGCGACGGTCGCGAGGTAGCTGAGGATCTCAGCCCCTGGTGAAAAGCTGTGGCTCCACTCCGGATTCGGCGCGAACGAATACGAATAGAGATGCGACGGGACATCGCAGGCGATACCAGGGTAGGTGTTCTCCCTCCACGTGCCGCCCAGCCGAGCCGCTTTCTCGTACACTGTGACGTCATCAAAGCCCGCCTCTCGAAGCTTCGTGGCGGCGAGGATTCCCGCCATACCGGCGCCTACCACCGCGAAGCGCAGGTCACGCATGTCGACGTAGACGTGGCCGGAGCCCATCAAGTGCGAGTGAGACGACGAAGTCGGCAAGGACGTCGGCGGTGAGGCCGTCGTCGGTGCTTATTCGCCGGTGCGCTAGCTGGCCGATGAGCGCCGCCAAGCTGAAGGCCACCATTCGAGGCGGGGCCGCCACGACGCCGCCGCGGTCCTGGGCCGCCACGATAAATATTTCGATCTCATCGATGAATCGCTCGTAGATCCCACCGAGGTGCTTCTCGAACCGGTCGCCCAGCGCATAGGCGTCACGGAATAACAGTTTGACGGTGGCCCTATCGGCTTCGAAGAACTCAAACGTCACCCGCACTGCGGTGCGGAAAAGCTCCTCCTGATCGGCGTTCTCGCCGACCTCTGCCAGCGCTAAGGCCACATGGGAGCGCAGCGCCTCTTCCTGGACGGCCATCAGCGCGTGGAAAAGGCTGTCTTTGGACTCGAAGTACCAGTAGATCGACCCGTAGGCGAAGCCGGCCTGCTTGGCGATGTCGGCGATCGTGGTGGCGTGGAAGCCCCTACGCGCGAATACCGCTTTGGCTGCGGCCATGATCTCGTCGCGTCGCTGGGCTTTCTCCTCGTCGGTGACGGCCCGGCGCCGGCGCGCCGAGGTTCCGCGCACTGCTGTGCTCACTTGTCGGCCAGGCCGTCCAGGCGTCCCACGGTGTCGATGAACTCCTCGACCATGTCGAGAATCACGGTCCGGGTTGGCCGCACCTTGTTCAGGGAGCCGACGACCTGGCCGACGAAGTAGGTGGTCAACTCGCGGGCTGGCGAATCCGGCTGGTGGGCTGCGTGGTGGATACGGAGCTGCGGGTCGCCGATCAGCGCGGTCTGCAGCGGCATGCCGAGCGGGTCGGGGGTGTCGGGCCGGTCCCATTCGTCGGTCCACGCGGTGCGGAGCATGCGGGCAGGTTTGCCCGTCATCGACCGGGAACGCACTGTGTCGGTGGACGTCGCGGCCAGGAACTTGTCCTTGACCACAGCGGGGGTTTCGGCTTCGTCGGTGGTGAGCCACACCGACCCGCACCACACCCCCTCGGCGCCGAGCGCGAGCGCGGCGGCAATCTGTCGACCGCTGGCGATCCCGCCCGCGGCGAGAACCGGCACCGGCGCCACCGCGTCCACCACCTCCGGGACCAGCACCATCGTCGCCACCTCACCGGTGTGGCCGCCGGCCTCAGTGCCCTGCGCGACGATCAGGTCCACGCCGGCAGCGGCATGCCGGAGGGCGTGCTGGGTGGTACCGGCCAGGGCGGCCACGACGACGTCATGGGCATGGGCGCGCTCGACCAGATCCGGTGGAGGTGGGCCGAGTGCGCTGGCGATCAGCCGGATGTTGTGGGAGAAGGCGACGTCAAGCAGCGGTTCGTACCCCTTCGGGGACACGTTGAGACCGGCGCCAAGTGGGTGGCGTTGCTCGTCGCTCGGTACCGGGATGCCATACCGGGCCAGCAGGTCGTCAAGGAACGCCTGGTGTTCGGTGGGGAGTAGCGCCTGTACCTGTTTGGCGCCGATACCGCCGTCCTCAGCTCCCACGTACTTGGGCGGCAGCAGCAGGTCGACCCCATAGGGGCGGCCGCCGGTCTGCTCTTCGATCCAGGTCAGTTCGGTCGCGAGCTTCTCGGGGGTGTGCGCCACGGCGCCGAGCACCCCGAGCCCGCCCGCCTTAGACACCGCGGCAACCACATCACGGCAGTGACTGAACGCGCAGATCGGAAACTCCACGCCGAGCAACTGGGCCACCCTGGTCTGCATTACCGAGACCGTACAGAGCTAGTGATTGACGTGTCAATCACTAGCTCTGTACAGTGCCGGCCATGGCCGAGCCACTGACCGACGAGCAGCAGCGCGAGCGCCGCCGGGCGGTGTGCGACGTAATGCCCAAGACGCCGTTTCTAGCCGGGCTCGGCATCGTTTTCGAACGCTACGAACCCGACGACGTCACCATCCGGCTGCCCTTCCGTGCGGATCTGACCAACGACGGCACGTACTTTCACGGCGGGGTCATCGCGTCGGTGATCGACACCGCCGGTGCAGCCGCGGCCTGGTCGAACCACGACTTCGACAAGGGAATGCGCGCCTCGACGGTCGCGATGAGCATTCAATACGTCGGAGCGGCCAAGCGCTCGGATCTGCTGTGCCACGCTCACGCGGTCCGGCGGGGCAAGGAACTCACCTTCACCGAGATCACCGCCAACGATGCCGACGGAAACGTCGTCGCTCACGGGATGCAGACCTACCGGATCGTTTGAGTCGTCCTTCATCCGTCCAGCTCATCGAGCCTCAGGGGATCAGTACCCCGTGCACCGGCGCGACGCCGTCGCGCTCGCCTGCCATGAGTGCAAGTAGGTCCTCCGCGACATCGAGCCCCACGCATCGGCGGGGCAGGTTTTCGAACGGGTAGCGACCCGTTGTCAGTAGCTCGAGCGCCGCCCGGTAGGCGGTGGCATCCACTCCCAGGGCGCCCAGGACTCGCAGCTCTTTGAACACCAACGCGTCGGGTGAGAATCCCGGTGCCCCGCTTCCCCAGCCGCGGGTGCCAGCGATGACAACGGTCCCGGCCGGGCGGGCGAGCGCGATTGCCTGGGCGAAGGCCGCTGGCGCCTTGGAGGTGACGTCGAGAACAACATCAGCCAGGCCAACGGTGGCTTTCTGCAGGGCCGCGACGGGATCGTCCACGGCGACGTCGACGATGAGGTCAGCGCCGAACTCGGGCGCCAGCGCCAGCCGGTCGGCGTCACGGGGACCCAGTCCGGTCACCATCACGAACCCGGCGCCGGCCTCCTTGGCCGCGGCTGCGGCACAGAGCCCCCGGATTCCGGGCCCGAGCACGACGACGACGTCGCCGGGCCCGGTGCCCGGCACCGTCACGCCCCAGCGGATTCCCGCCCCGAGCGGATTGAACAATGTCGCCAGCACCGGGTCCAGGGCATTGGGCACGGGCAGCACCATCGAGTCGGGCGCCAGGTATTGATACTCGGCGTAGCCGCCCCACAGGCCGGGCTCGCGGTCGACCGGGATGAACCCGTACATGTCCGCGATGCCGTGCTTCTCACACCGCAGGTACTGGCCAGCCCGGCAGGCCGCGCAGGCCCGGCACGACTGGAACACCTCGAGAGCGACCCGGTCGCCGACTGCCACACCCCACCGCTGCGCTGCCCGTGAACCGATCGCCTCGATGACCCCGACGGTCTCATGGCCTGGCACGAACGCGAATCCGCCATGGAGCGCTCCGGTGTACTGCTCGTGATCAGTCCCGCACAGTCCGCAGGCTTCCACCCGCACCAGCCCGTCGTCATCGCTGACGTCCGGGATCGGCAACCGCCGTTGCACGAGGCGGCGGGGGGTTTCCAACACCAACGCCCTTGCCGTCACGCTTCGACCCTACGCCGGCCTAAACTTTGATCCACCGATGGAATTGAATTCGGTGGGGGTTTCGGAATGAAGACAGTGCCCTCTGAACTGGGATGATTGGTGTTCTCTACGCACCAAGCATCCCATTCAGAAAGGCACTTCCAGTGCGAGTGTCCCACGGGTTCGCCGCCGACTCTGCGGTGTTCGATGACGATCATCTCGTGTCGTGTGCCGGACTGGTGCCGGTGATGGCGTTGGCCGAGCAGACCGGTCTGTCGGATCTGTTGGCCGAGCGGGTGCGCATCGTGGAGTCGAAGATCACCTTGGGGGCGGCCAATCCCGCCCCGCAGCTGGCCATCCTGGTCGCCGGGATGTGCGCCGGGGCCGACAAGCATCGATGACGCCGACGTGGTCCGCAGCGGCGGGATGAAGGACCCTGTTCAGCGGGGTATACGCGCCATCGACAATCGGAACCCTGTTGCAAGAGTTCAGTTTCGGCCACGGGTGACAGCCCGGTTGGTGTGGTGCCAACGTCTATCTCGCCTGGGGCGAGCCGCTGGTCGCGGTGGGCGAGAAATTGGAATGGATTCGCGGGCTGGCAGCCAGTAGTGGCCGGGTTCACCAATACGGGTTGCGGATCCACGTCATCACCCGGGACACCGCCGAGGATGCCTGGGCCGAGGCCGACAGGCTGCTGGCCGGTATCGACCCCGCTGATGTCGAACGGGTGCAGGGCAGCCTGGCGCGCAGTGCATCGGAAGGGCAGCGCCGCATGCTGGAGTTGCACGGCGGCAGCAGCAACAGGCTTCTACTGGCGCCCAATCTGTGGGCGGGGGTGGGCCTGGTGCGGGGCGGGGCCGGTACCGCCCTGGTCGGCTCACACTCTGAGGTTGCCGAAAGGCTGGCCGAGTACGCAAAGCTGGGCATCACCCACTTCATCCTCTCGGGATACCCACACTTGGAAGAGGCTTACTGGTTCGGCGAAGGCGTGCTACCGGTGCTTGAGCGCGCGTGTCTGGGTACGCGCCCATAACGACCATGGCGGCACCACCCTTAGCGGTCGAATCCGGTTGCTTAAGTTCCTAATTCAGCGCCGAGGGACCTTCAGAAACTCTACTTCCGCAGGCTCACTTCACTCCTCATACCCCCGGCCGAGCTTCCGGCCGTGGCCCGCGTTGGCCTCGCGGGTGGGGGAGTCGGCGGCCCTGGCGGGGGCGCCAGTCCCGCCGGGGGCTGTAGGCGGCCCCCGCTCAGGCTTCGCCTAGGCTCAAGTCCGTGGATTTCCGCGTTTTCGTCGAACCCCAGCAGGGGGCCCGCTACGCTGACCAACTCGCTGTCGCCCGGGCCGCGGAGTCATTGGGTTACTCGGCGTTCTTTCGCTCCGACCACTACCTGGCGATGGCCGGTGACGGGCTGCCCGGCCCCACCGATTCCTGGGTCACCCTGGGCGGCATCGCTCGCGAGACGTCGACGATTCGGCTCGGCACCATGGTGACCTCGGCAACGTTCCGCCACCCGGGACCGTTGGCCATCTCGGTGGCACAGGTCGACGAGATGAGCCGAGGGCGTGTCGAATTCGGACTCGGCACGGGCTGGTTCGAAGCCGAGCACCTGGCGTATGCGATTCCGTTCCCGTCGCTGGGCGAGCGGTTCGACCGGTTGACCGAACAGTTGCACATCCTCACCGGGCTGTGGAAGACGCCGGTCGGTGAGAGGTTCGACTACTCCGGCGCGCACTACACCGTCGCCGATTCGCCGGCATTGCCCAAACCCGCGCAGTCTCCGCACCCGCCGATCATCATCGGTGGCGGTGGCGCCAAGCGCACGCCCGCGCTGGCGGCGGAGTTCGCCGCGGAATTCAACATTCCCTTCGCTCCTCTCGACATTCTCAAGGCGCAGTACGCGCGGGTCTCGAAGGCCATCTCCGACGCGGGCCGGTCACTCGATTCGCTGACCTTTTCGGCTGCGTTCGTGCTCTGCGCCGGGCGCGACGAAGCAACGATCGCGCGCCGGGCCGCGGCGATCGGCCGGGAGGTCGACGAGTTGCGCAGAAATTCGCCGACGGTCGGCACCCCCGCCGAAATCGTCGACAAATTGGGCCCGTTCGCTGCGGCCGGTGTGCGGCGGGTGTATCTGCAAACGCTCGACATGTCCGATCTTGACCATCTGGAGTTCTTCGCATCGGAGGTGATCCCCCAATTTCGCTGACCCCGCGCCGCCGTGGCTTGCCGCTGCGCGTGTTGGCCGGCGCCACCACGAGGTGGCCGAACAGCGCGCTACTACTGGCACGTGGGCCTACTGGGACGCTCCTGCGCGGGTTCGGGTTCGAGTACCCCGCCCTAGAGGGTGCGTTGAGCGAGCTACTCCAGCGCAACCGCCCTCCCGCCTGAGGTCTTTTGGGGTTGTAGTTGGCGCGCCAGTCGTCGATGATTACTCGGGCCAAAATAGTTCCAGGGCGATTCAGGTAGGGCATGCTGAGGGAATGACAAAACGCGATCGTCGTTCGGCAATCCTGATCGCTGCGCTTTCGTCAATCGCCGCCCTGTCGCTGGTGACCCCGGCAGCTGGCTCCGCGCAACCGCTCGATTGCCAGAACGGCTACTGGTGGGATCCGGTGGCCAACGTGTGTAGGCCGCCGCTGGTCCCGCTGAACTGCTGGGGTGGAACGTACTGGAGCCCGATTTCCAACGCCTGCCGGCCGCTGGGCGAGGTCTAGGCCTGGGAGTAACCCTGAACGGTGCGCCCCTTGAGGGGGACCGGTCTGGTGGTCCAGCCGTTATGGGGCTTGGGGTTGGTGGCATCTCCGACGGCTGCTGATCTGCGGTTTCGCTGACTGTCTCACGTCGATGTCATCGGGTCTGTCTCACCAGAGGCCGCATTTCCTACGCGGCTAGTGAATTGCGCGGCACATGTTCCTGGGGGAATCGGTGATCCTCGGCGATGAGTGTCGAGCCGACGAATGGCCCCCCAGGCTAGGACTTCGGTCCCTACCGGCGCCCTTGGTGCGGTGGTGGGATTAAGAAGCTGGCGAGAACCATATTTCGGTTCAATCCGCAGACAGGCCAATTCAACCGTCTTTTAGCAGCCGGATACTCCGGGTTTCACCCCCGCTAGGAAGGAAAACGCCATGAGCGACAGCTAGCAGGGGCGCGTCCACAAGGACTGGAGCGTGGAGGGGTCGATCGACGAACACTCAGGACTTACGCGGGCGAAGGCGCGGCTGCGCTGGCGGGAAAAGGAGTTGGTGGGCGTGGGCATGGCCAGGCTGAATCCGGCCGACTGGAACGTCGCCGAGATCGGCGACGAACTCGCTGTCGCCCGCGCTTTGTCAGATCTGGGGAAACGGATGTTGACGGTGACGACGGAGGATATCGAGGCCTTCACCCATGAGCCGACGGAATTCCTGTACTGAGTTAGCACTCATCCGGGACGGAGACAGCGATGAACCCTACAAAAGGCCGCATTCAAAGTTCACCCAAGCGGGTCTTTCGTGACCGTCGCGAAGCGGGCCGGATACTGGCCGATTTGCTGGGCGCATACCGCGGGCGTGAGGATGTTATCGTCCTGGGCCTTGCCCGCGGCGGACTTCCTGTCGCCTGGGAGGTGGCGGCGGCCCTTGGAGTTCCGCTTGATGCATTCATCGTGCGCAAACTTGGCGCCCCCGGTCATGAGGAGTTCGCCGTGGGCGCGTTGGCCAGCGATGGTCGAGTCGTTGTGAACGACGACGTGCTGCGGGCGTTACATGTCACGCCGCAGCAGCTGCGCGACGTCGCCGAACGTGAGGGACGTGAACTGACCCGCCGCGAGGCCGCCTACCGTGGGGGCCGCCCTCCGGCCGACGTCGCCGGCAAGACGGTGATCCTCGTCGATGACGGGCTCGCGACCGGGGCCAGCATGTTCGCCGCGATACAGGCGTTGCGAGAGGCTGAACCAGCCCAGATCGTCATCGCGGTGGCCGCGGCGCCGGAGTCGACCTGTCGGGAGTTCGCCGGCATCGTCGATGACGTCGTATGCGCGACGATGCCCACGCCCTTCCTCGCGGTCGGCGAGGCATTCTGGGACTTCAGCCAAGTCAGTGATGAGGAGGTCCGTGACCTCCTTGCCACTCCCACTGAGGGGGTAGCCGTCTCGGCTACCCGGTCCAGGGAGACGGCGGCGGACCTGATCCGTCGATCCGCCGTCGACGCGCCGGGCGGTGTACCACCGACAGGCGCGCTAGAAGAGATCATCGGCGATGCGCGCATCGTGTTGATCGGCGAGAGTTCGCATGGCACACATGAGGTCTACGAGGCACGTGCCAGGATCACGAAATGGTTGATCGAGGAGAAGGGTTTCTGCGCCGTTGCCGCGGAGGCGGACTGGCCCGACGCCTACCGGGTGAATCAGTTTGTTCGCGGGCTTGGGGGAGGGTCAATCCGCCAACGAGGCGTTGGCTGGGTTCGAGCGTTTTCCCGCCTGGATGTGGCGCAACACCGTGGTTCGAGACTTCGTGGACTGGCTGCGTGAACACAACCGGCTCTACCGGGCGCGTGGCGAACGCCAGACTGGGTTCTACGGTGTTGGACCTGTACAGCCTGCATCGATCGATGCAGGAAGTGATCGCCTACCTCGACAAGGTCGACCCGCGGGCGGCGGCGCGGGAACGGGACCGGTACGCGTGCTTCGACCACACCTCGGCCGACGACGGCCAGGCCTATGGATTCGCCGCAGCCTTCGGCGCGGGTCTGACATGTGAGCGCCAAGCGATCGAGCAACTGGTCGAGATGCGACGCAACGCAATGGATTACGCGCGCCGGGACGGGCTACTTGCTGAGGACGAGGCCTTCTACGCACAGCAGAACGCGCAAACCGTCCGCAACGCGGAGGTCTACTACCGTGCGATGTTCGGCGGGCGCGTCACGTCCTGGAATCTTCGTGACCAGCGCATGGCCGAGACGCTGCAGGCATTGTTGGCCCATCTGGACCGCCATCTCGACGGGGAGCCTGCCCGAATCGTGTCCTGGGCGCACAACTCTCATGTCGGCGACCCGCAAACCACCGAAGTGGGTGCTGATGGGCAACTCACGCTCGGGCAGCTGGTTCGCGAACGACACGGCGACGCATCCCGCCTGATCGGGCTGACCACGTACGCCGGCACCGTCACCGCAGCCAGCGAATGGGGCGGTGATGCCGAGCGCAAGGCCGTCAGACCCGCCCTCAACGGCAGCCTCGAAGAGCTGTTCCATGAGACCGGCAAACCGGCCTTCCTCCTGTCGACAATGATTAGCCCTTCGTCCGAAGAACCTCTGGCCGCGGTTCGGTTGAGCCGGGCTATCGGCGTGATCTACCGACCAGCGACAGAACGACAAAGCCATTACTTTCATGTCCGCCCCGCAGCGCAATTCGACGCCACCATCCATATCGACAAGACGCGAGCGCTCGAACCCCTCGAGCTGACCAGCTTGTGGACGGCCAGCGAGACACCGGAGACATATCCGACCGGATTGTATTGCCGCACAGGGCACGTTGAGGACGGAGCGGTGTTACGTGTAGCCATCAGCCATCAGCCATCAGCCATCAGCCATCAGCCATCAGCCATCAGCCATCAGCCATCAGCCATCAGCCATCAGCCATCAGCCATCAGCCATCAGCCATCAGCCAT